>NZ_JAMYRK010000018.1:0-110044 GCF_040321335.1 Mesorhizobium sp. M0437 | reverse complement strand
GCGTGGATCAGGCACCGCGCCAAAGTAGCTCTCAAGGCAGGAAATGGCAGTCGCTCCTTCGCTCAACTGCCTCTCCAAAGAATCCTTTCTCAGCCCAAACTCAACCCCAAAATCGCCATATGCGATTCCCCTGCCTCGAGGGGGGAGATTAACGCTGGTTCTCCGACAGCTTCGACCGCAGCCACCGCCCAAACGCCTCCAGCACCGGATGCGCCGCCTTGGCGTGCTCGGAAACCAGAAAATACGAGCGCGGTGAATTGATCGCTATGTCGAAGGGGCGGACCAGCCGGCCTTCGCTCAGTGCCCGGCCGCTGGTCAGCTCGTCGCCCATGGCGATGCCCTGGCCGGCGATCGCCGCCGAAAAGACCAGGTTCATGTCGGAAAAGAAGATGCCGCCTTCCGGGTCGGGGTTCTCGACCTTGGACAGCGCCAGCCAGCGCGCCCAGTCCTCGGTATCGCCGAGATGCAGGAGATTGGCGCGCAGCACGTCGGCCGGCTTGGAGAAGCCGCCGATCTTGTTGAGCAGCGTCGGGCTGCACAGCGGCGTAAAGGAGATCCCGCACAACAGCTCGACCGCGCGGTTCGGCCAATTGCCGACGCCGAAGGTGATGAAGGCATCGGCCTCGGCATTGCTCACGTCGTCGAGACGGCGCGGCGTCAGGATGCGCAGCGCGACATCGGGGTACATCTGCCGGAACTCGCCGATATGGGTGCACAGGAACAGCGAGGCGAAACCCGGCGTACAACTGACGCTGAACGAGCCGCCGATGCCGGTGCCGGCATGGCGTGTCACCGCGTCGCCCAGCACCGTCAGCGCCTTGCGCACGTCGCTGGCATAGCGCTGGCCGCGCGGCGTCAGCGCCACGCCCTTGCCAATGCGCTCGAGCAGGTCGAAGCCGAGATCGCGTTCGAGCAGGCGAAGCTGATGGCTGACTGCGCTGCGGGTCAGATGCAGTTCGTCGGCGGCGCGCCAGACGCTGCCGTGGCGGGCAAAACTGTCGAGGGCGCGCAGCGCCTGCGTCGAGGGAATTCTCAAGAGGTGAACCGAATTTGCATGAGCCGGGAAAACATATCACTTTTTGGCGGGGCGCTTCACTGCTTTCTTTCCACCATGGAGAAACCGGTGACCTCCGCGCAAGCGACCGCACTTGCCTGTCTGGACGACATCCAGCCGTCGCTGTCGGCGTGGACGCGGACAATCTTCGACTTCGGCGAGACCGCCTGGCGCGAATACCAGTCGGCCGCCTGGTATGTCGAGCATCTGAAGCACGAAGGCTTTTCCGTCGAGGAAGGTTCTGGCGGCATGCCGACCGCCTTCTGCGCCCACTGGACCAACGGCGCGGGGCCGACCATCGGCCTGTATGCCGAGTATGATGCAGTGCCCGGCAATTGCCAGGATGCTGCGACGGTGAAGCGACCGCGCCCGGGCCTCGGCGAACAGGCTGGCGGCCACACCGATCCGCATTCCGGCCTCGGCATTGCCAGCCTCGGCGGGCTGCTGGCGACCAAGGCGGCGATGCAGCGCCACGGCATATCAGGCACGCTGCGCTTCACCGGCGAGCCGGCGGAGAAGGTGCGCGGGTCGAAGCCGATCCATGCCGCGAAGGGCTATTACGATGGGCTAGCGGGCATGGTCTCCTTCCATCCTTTTTATATGCTGCCGCTCTGCAATACCGCGCGCTGGGATACGCATTGCGGTGCGGCCTATGCGATGATCTACCGCTTTGTGTGCGACGAGCCGGAACATTGGGCGAGGGCGGCAGGCGGCGCAGCACCCATCCCGCAGGCGCATTCGGCAGTCAGGGCGCCCGGCGCCAACGACGCGCTGATGATGATGTATATGGCGTCCAAGGCGCTGCGCGATTCCATGCTGCCGCATCAGGGCGGCTGGTCGATCAGCGAGGCGATCCTGACGGCGGGCCAGGCGACCGCCGACAATCTGCCGGCCGGGCTGGCCGAGATCCAGTACATGATCCGCGTGCCGACGCTGGCGATGGCCGAGCAGGTCACCGCCGTGCTCGACCGCAATGCGGAAGCCGCAGCCAGGATGAGCGGCTGCCGCCATGAGCGGCACTGGGTGTCGAAGTCGCGGCCGGGGCTGGCCAATCACGTCATGGCCGGTATTGCCTTCGACGCGCTGGCGGCGGTCGGGCCGCCGTGCTGGGACGAGACGGCCAAGGCGATCGCCCGCGAAGTCCAGCTCAATGCCGGGGGCGAGGCGACCGAGGAACCATTCATCGACGAACTGGAGCGGCTGATTGCACCACAGGCGGCCGAGGCGCTCCTGCGCCGCGACCTGCCGCCTTGGCAGCTCAATTCGACCTCTGACGATTACACCGACATGTCGTGGCATACACCGACGGCACGATTCTACGTCGCCCGGCCGGCGCTGCGATCCGAGAACGGCCACGCGTTTCCGTCCTGGGCTATGAATGCGCTGGGCGGCATTTCTGCCACCATCGACCCGATGGTCATCTGCGCCGCAAAGACGGTCGCGCTGGCAGCACTTCGCCTGTTGGAAGACGATGCCGCGCGCAACGCGGCGATGGATGAATTCGTCGCCCGCACCGGCGGCGGCATCGGCGGCTCGAACTGGATCGCGCCGCTCTGCGACTACGATCCGCCCATCGGATTTCGCTGGCCGGAATACATCACCACCCCGCGCGGACGGGATTGGTGGATACCAGGCAACCAAGCCGCATGATCAACCAAGCCGCCCTTCACGAGGAGAAACCCCATGACCGTCCATGACCGCATCGTCGCCGAGGCGTTTTCGCTGCAGCACCGCAACCCGGCCGGCGGAACCAAGCCGCTGACCGCCTGGGGCTTCGCCAACGAGACCGACGTGCTGACCGACGTGCTGCTCGGCTCGCCGAATTTCCTGCGCCATCTCTCGACCAGCTCGCTGTCGCGCAAGCATCTGCGCGAAGCGCCATGCAACGTCCAGATCGCGCAGGCGCAGCACAAGGACTTGGTCGCCGCCTATGAGCATTTCGGTGTCAACATCCACTGGCACGAGCCGACGCCGGAGTTGCCGATGCAGGTCTACTCGCGCGATTCCAGCGTCATGACGCCGTACGGCGCCATCATCACCGCCATGTCGCAATGGTGGCGGCGCGGCGAGAACTACGCGGCGATCCGCACCTATAAGAAGCTCGGCATCCCGATCTACGACATGGTCACCGCGGGCACGTTCGAGGGCGGCGACTTCAACGTCATCGAGGACGGCGTCGTGCTGATCGGCTGCGGTGGCGCCCGCACGCAGGAGGAGGGCGCGCGCCAGGTCCAGGCCTGGTTCGACAAGGAGGGCTGGGAGACCCGCATCGCCTTCATCGACGAGTATTACGTCCATATCGACCTGATGGTGGTGCCGATCGCCGAAAAGCTGACCGCCGTCTGCCTTGCCTGTACAGAGCCCGGCATCGTCGACTGGCTGAAGGGCAAGGGCCACGAGATCATCGACGTGCCGTTCCAGGATACTATGGCGCTCGGCTGCAACTTCATGTCGCTGGGCAAGGACAGGGTAATCGCCCCGACCTCGAGCCAGACACTGATCGGCCAGCTCAAGGCGCGCGGCTTCGAGGTGGCGGCCATCGACATGAGCGAGATCTCGAAGACCGGCGGCGGCATCCACTGCATGGCGCAGGCGCTGAAGCGCGAGCCGGCCTGAGGGGCCGGCCTAGCCCGGCCGCTTGCGCGAAAGCGCCATTGTCAGCACCGTCGATCCCGCCCGGCGTGCGGCGCGCGCCTACAGCACGACGAGCTTTCCCTTGCGCAGACGCCGGGCGCAACGATAGACGAGGTCGGCAGCGACCATGTCTTCCATCGCAATGCCCATCGCCTTGTAGGTGGTGATCTGTTGATCCGAAACGCGGCCCGGCGCGCGGTCGAGCAGCATGGCGCCAAGCTCGGTGCCGAAATCCGGGTCGAAGCCGGCAAGCTCGCAAGATCCGACCGGGGTCGGTCTGAATGCATCCTTGGTTTCGACAAAAAGACTGGATCTGCCGATGAGCTCGATCGGCATTTCACCGCCGGGCGGCGCCACCCCGACCGAGGAGACATGCGTGCCCGGCTGGACCCAGCCTGCGTCGATCACCGGCTGGTAGGAGTGGGTCGCCAGGCACACCACGTCGGAACTGCGCACTGCCGTCTCGAGATCGGCGACCGCCACCACCGACGGATGCAGCCGGGCAAGCGCTGCCGCATCGTCGAAGCTCTTCGAAGCGACACGGATTTCGGCAAAGTCGCGCACCAGCGGCAACAGATGCAGGTGCTGGTTGGCCTGCACGCCGGCGCCGACCACGGTCGCTATCCTGGCATCCCGGCGCGCAAGCGCGCGCACCGACAGCACGGCGGAGCCGGAGGTTCGCACCGCGGTTATGAAGGTGCCGTCCATGATGCAGACCGGCAGGCCCGACAGCGGATCGAACAGGCTGATGGTGGCAAGGTGGCTGGGCAGGTTCTTGGCCAGGTTGCCTTCGAAGACGTTGACGATCTTGACGGTCAGGTTCATGCCCTCCATCCAGGCCGGCATGGCGAGGCTGTAGCCGGCCTCGGGGATGTCGAGCTGTGGTCGGGGTGGATTGACGACCTTGCCTTGTGACAGCACCTTGAAGCCGTCTTCCAGAACATCGAGAAGCTGGCTGAGGTCGATGCATGCCATCACGTCGGCTTCGCTCAGCACCAGGATCTCGGTCGCTCCCTTGCTGATTTCCGCCGCACTCCTGCCGGCTGGGCTGAACGCTTCCTTGGTCATCCTGCACTCCTGTGTTCGAAATCGGCTCACCACGTTTGCTTTCAGCGGTGAGGGAAGCGCAGGCTATTGCGAGGTTTTATGTTGTGAAATACGTTGATTTCGGTGTCTCTGCGTGAAATCAACACGCAAATCCCTTAGATAGCGTGGATTGTGAAATGAGCGACCTCGACCAGATAGACCGCAGCCTGCTCCGGTTGCTGCAGGAAGACGGACGCCGGACGACGCTTGATCTTGCCGGGCGTGTCGGGCTGTCTCCGACCGGAACCAGCCAGCGGGTTAAGCGCCTGTTCCGCGACGGGTTCATCACCGCGGTCAGGGCCATGCTCGATCCGCGCAAGGTCGGCCGGGGAACGCTGGTGTTCATCGAGGTCCGGCTTGACCACACGGCGCCTCATGTCTTTGACCGCTTCGCCGAAGCCGTGGCGAAAGCTCCGGAGGTTCTGGAGTGCCATATGGTGGTTGGCGGTTTCGATTATCTGGTCAAGGCGCGGATCGCCGATATGGCGGTGTTCCAGGATTTCCTGCAGCGGATCATCCTGCCGCTGCCCGGCGTGCGCGAAACGCACACGTTCGCCTCCATCGCCGATGTCAAGCCGAACGCCCTTTTGCCGGTGTGATCGGGTAGAGGAGGGGAACGCTGTTCAGGGCGACCTGCATCGCATCTTCGCCATCTAATCGCTCCCCCCTGGCGCGCCTTCAGGTGCAGCGATGCCGGAGACCGGCTCTAGCCTTGCTGGGTCAGCAGGTTTGCGTCGCGTGCGAGCCGCCACTCACCATCCGCCTCCTTGCGCAGGAGCGTCAGCGCATATCCCGATCGATGGACCGGCTCGCCATTCGGCGGGGTCGCGGTCATATTGATGCGGCTGCGGATGAAGGCCCAAGTGCCGAGAAGCTGTAGTTCCACGATATCGCTCGTGCCGTCGATATGAACGCCGGCCGTCTCCCGCGCGGCTGCCGCGAAGATCTCCTTGTCGAAGGGTTCCCGGCCGGGAACCATGAAGATCGCGTCGTCCGTCATTAAGCTGAGGACGGTCGCGATGTCTCCACGCTTGCTCGCATCCATCCACGTCTCGACCAGCTTTCGGATTGCTTTTTCGTCGCCCGTCATCCGTTACCTCCCTGGCATCTCGCCGTCATCGATGGCGCACGGCGCTCCTTCCTCGCTGCTACATAGGGCTTAGATCGCTCTCGTCATCGATTGCAGTGCGTCGCGCCGCGGGTAGCACGGTCAGCGAGCCGGCAGGTTCGCGCCCTCCATGCCTATCGCCAGCCACCGGAGGCGGTGATGCGCTCGCCGGTCAGCCAGGACGCTTCGTCGGAGGCGAGGAACACCGCGACGCGGGCGACGTCGTCGGGCAGGCCGAAGCGACCGAGCGGCGTCATGGCTATAATCTGGTTCTCGAATTCGCTGCCGACGATGCCGATGCGCGCGAGGCCCTCGGTATCGATGCCGCCGGGCGCGATGGCGTTGACGCGGATGTTGCGTGCGCCGAGCTCCCGCGACATCGACAGCGTGATCGTGTCCACCGCACCTTTGGTCGCGGCGTAGACGAGCGAGTTCGGCTGCGGATTGCGGCTGGCGACCGAGCTTATGTTGATGATGCTGCCGCCGCCCGCGCCAAAATGCTTCACTGCTGCTTGCGTGGTCAGAATGATGCCCAACACATTGATGTCGAACTCGCGGTGAAACTCGGCCTCGGTAACCGCTTCCAGCGGCTCGAATGCGAAGACTCCGGCATTGTTGACCAGTATGTCGAGCCCGCCAAACTCCAATTTCGCCGCCTCGAACAGGCGGCGCACATCAGCCGCTTGCGACACGTCGCCCTGGACGGCGACGGCGCGGCCGCCACGGTCGTCGATCTCGGCGACAACGCGGTCAGCGCCTTCCCGTGACGAGGCGTAGTTGACGACCACTGCGGCGCCGGCCGTGGCAAGACTCTTGGCGATGGCGGCGCCGATACCCTTGGAGGCGCCGGTGACGATGGCGACCTTGCCGTTCAGCTTGCTCATCAAATCTCTCCTTTGTTGACGATGAGCGTATTTAATCATGATCGAAACGCGTATTATGGTGCCCGCAATCCGATCTTTCGTGCCTGGAATTCCGGAATGACCACCATCCTCGAAAAGACCGCCGGTCTCGTCGCCTTCGTCCGCACGGTCGATGCCGGCTCGTTCGATGCCGCCAGCCGGCTGGTCGGCTCCAGCCCGTCGGCAGTGTCGAAAAGCGTGGCGCGGCTCGAGCGTCGGCTCGGCGTCAGGCTGATCCAGCGCTCGACGCGCCGGCTCGGGCTGACCAGCGAAGGCATCGCCTATTACGAGCGCGTGGCGCCGCTGCTCAGGGCGCTGGACGATGCCGAAGACATCGTTCAGATGGCCGATACGGCGCGCGGCCTGCTGCGCGTTACAGCGCCGGTCGAGCTTGGGCGTGGCCTGATCGCGGCATGGGCGCAAGCGTTCCTTGCGCAGCACGGCGCAGTCAAACTGGAGCTCAGCGTCACCGACCGTCACGCCGATCTGATCCGCGAAGGCTATGACGTTGCGGTGCGCATGGGGCCGCTCTCAGACACCGGGCTCGTCGCGCGCAAGATCGCCAATCTGCCGATCATGCTGGTGGCCTCACCGGCCTATGTCGAGCGGCGCGGCCGTCCGGCATCGGTCGAGGATTTACGGGACCATGAATTCGTCCGCCACCAGATGGCTGGCCGGCCTTATCCGGTCACATTTGCCGACGGTACGATGATCGTGCCGGATGGGCGGCTCGATACCGATGACGGCGGCGCCATCCGCAATGCCGCACTTGCCGGCACCGGCATCGCGCATCTGATGCGGTTTGCCGTGCAGAACGATCTCGACACGGGTCGCCTGGTCCGCATCCTGCCCGACGTGGCGATGCCAACCATGCCGGTGCACATCGTCCATGCCTACGGGCGGCAGCTGCCGGTCCGGGCGCGGCTGTTCGTCGACTTCCTGGTGGGCCAAATGGCGGCACTGACGCGATAGGGCAGACGCGGTCTGACGCAAGCACCCAGCTTTTGGCAGAGACCAACCGTGCCGGCCGGCGCGAACCACCCTTACCCGAAGCTAGAACGTGATCTTCACTGAATCGGCGCTGCGGTTGGCCGCGCCGTGGTGGACGGCCTCGATGTTGTTGCCGTCGGGGTCGAGCAGGAAGGCGGCGTAATAGCCGGGATGGTAGGATCGTTCGCCGGGCGCGCCATTGTCGGTGCCGCCGCCGTCGAGGCCGGCCCTGTAGAATGCGTCGACCATGGCGCGGTCATTTGCCTGGAAGGCCAGGTGGTGGCGGCCGGTCAGCTTTCCCAGGGCCGCCGGGCTGTCGGGGCTGGAAATGAACAGCTCGTCGGCCCAGAAATAATTATTGCCGGCGCCACCGATCGGTATGCCGAGCACGTTGAGAACCGCCTCGTAGAAACGACGGCTGGCCGCAAGATCCCTGACCACCAGCTGGAGGTGGTCGATGAGACGGCCGCGATGAAGTTCCTGATTTGCCATGCTTGACAGCTCCTGATCGCCGGTTGGAAATCTAGCTTCGAATGGTGCGCGGTCAATCCAGAAAGCCGTGGAATGGCGCCGTCGCGCCGACTGGATAAAAATGCAACCGGATTGTCGGATTCAAGACATGTCCAACGTCCTTCGGACGCAAGCGGCTCGGCGGAGCTCGAAAAGGTCGTGCCGTATCAACGCTTCCGGCATGGGAGAAAAGTGAAATGAGCCTTCCCTATCGTTGGGTTGTCGTCACGGCTGGCGCGCTGATGACCTGTGTCGCCCTCGGGGCGATGTTCTCGCTGGCGATCTTTCTCGAACCGATGGCGCTCGACACACAATGGTCGCGCGCCGGCATATCGAGTGCGATGACGCTGAACTTCCTGGTAATGGGCCTCGGCGGCTTCGCCTGGGGCGCCATTTACGACCGCTTTGGCGCCCGCATCGTCGTCATGACCGGCGCCGTGCTGCTCGGCCTGGCGCTGGTCCTGGCCAGCCGCACCGGTTCGCTGCTCGTTTTCCAGTTGGCCTACGGCGTGCTCGTCGGCCTCGCGGCAAGCGCCTTCTTCGCGCCGATGATTGCGCTGACCTCCGCCTGGTTCGACACGAACCGCAGCCTCGCCGTCTCGCTGGTCTCGGCCGGCATGGGCGTGGCGCCAATGACCATCTCGCCCTTCGCCCGCTGGCTGATTTCGGCCTACGACTGGCGCACCGCAATGTTCGACATCGGCATAACCGCGTGGGTGCTGCTACTGCCGGCCGCGCTTCTGGTGCGCCAGCCGCCCAAGCCCGCTGCCGACGGCGCTGCCCCAAGCGTTGCCGCCGAGGGTGCCGGCATGACGGTTCCGCAGGCGCTGCGCTCGCCGCAATTCATCGTGTTGGGACTGACCTTCTTTGCCTGCTGCGCGGCGCATTCCGGGCCGATCTTCCACATGGTGAGCTATGCCATGCTGTGCGGCATAGCGCCGATGGCGGCGGTCAGCATCTACAGCATCGAGGGCCTGGCAGGGCTGGGTGGCCGGCTGCTTTACGGCGTGCTTGCCGATCGGTTGGGCGTCAAGCCGGTGCTGATCACCGGGCTGGCCATACAGGCCGTGGTCATCGCAGCCTATCTGGCGGTCAGCGAGCTTGGTCAATTCTACACGCTCGCCGTCATCTTCGGCGCCACCTATGGCGGCGTCATGCCGCTCTATGCGGTGCTGGCGCGCGAATATTTCGGCCAGCGCATCCTCGGTACGGTGTTCGGTGCAGTAACCATGCTGTCCAGCCTCGGCATGGCTTTCGGCCCGCTCGCCGGCGGCATGGTGTTCGATGCCTATGCCAGCTATTCCTGGCTGTTCATCGGCTCGGCCCTTGTCGGGCTTGGCGCGATGGCGATTGCGATCGCCTTCCCGCCGCTGCCGCGCAGGGAGTTGCAACCGGCTTAAAGCAGGATCGGTGGAAAAGGGCGGCCGCTTGGAGGGCAAGCGGCCGCGATCCAAAAATAGCTGGCAGTGTTTGTTCGGCATTATGAAACGCGAATTGCTATGCAAGCAGAGGCACCACCTCGGCGCCGTCAAGCGTGTAGCGCGCATAGCGGAAATCGCGAATTCTCGCCAATCTGTCGCCGGCCCATTCCAGCAGGATAAAGTATTTTAGCCCTCCGGCCGAGTCGTCCGGATCGATCACCAGAATGGCTGGCTGCCGATCCACCAGGCCTGGAAGCAGCCGCCAATCGTGGATACCCGCGTAATTGTGGAAGTACCGGCCCACTTTCGTGCGGCCACTCGCCCGGAGCCGGTTGACGAGGTCAAGCCGGACGTCCTCGGCCAGCATGTCGCGGATCGCATCGAAGTCGCGGGCGTTGAACCGCTCTACATAGGCTGCCAGACGCGCCTGCTCGGGCTCGGCCAACACCGGCACAGGCCGATCGTCAGGCTCGCCGGCGACCTGGCGCAGGTGCAGACGGCCGCGATGCAGTGCGGCTTTCACCGCCGGAACGCTGCTGTCGATAATGTTGCCGATCTCTTCGATCGTATAGCCGAGCACATCCATGAGGATGACGCTGCTACGCTGCGCCGCGGGCAGGCGCATGAAGGTCTGCAGGCTTGCGGCTGCAGTGTGTCGACCCTCGGCCGACATACCGGGGTCAGGGATCATATCGATATCCTCAACGACATGCGCGGCATCCAACCTGGCACGACGGCGTAGGTGGTCGAGCGCGGCATTGTGCGCGATGCGAAACAGCCAGCCCTCGACATTGGCTATCGGCCCGGTCCCGGGGAACGCCTCGAGCGCCTTGACCGTAGCTTCCTGGACGACATCCTCGGCATCGATCACCGAACCGGTCATGCGGGCACAATAGCGGTGCAGTTTCGGCCGCAATTCGCCGAGCAGCCGGTCAAATGGCTCCCGTCCTTCTAGCGTGCCGGTTGCGGATCCGGTCATCGCACAAGGATCAATTTCATGCGTATCTCCCAGGCAAGGCGCGGGTCATCAGGCGCAGCGTCTTATAGACGCTCGACGATGGCAAAAGGATTCGGTCGAAAAAACTTTGTTTGGCTGGAATCCTTTGATGGTTCCTACGCGTCTCTGGATCACGGGCCCGTCAACCTGGCGGGCCCTTTGTTCAAGCCGGAGGCGCCATAATCATGAGCAAGCAAAGTGCGGGATCAACGAAGGTCTGGGTTCTCGCCCTCACGTCGATAGGCTCCTTGATGGTCGTTCTCGATGCGATGGTCGTGGCGACGGCATTGAGCACGATGCGCGTCGAGCTCGACGCCTCGCTGGAGACGCTGCAATGGACGATGAACGCCTATAATTTGAGTTTTGCCGTCCTGCTCATGACCGGGGCTGCGCTCGGTGACCGGTTCGGCCGCCGCCGTACGCTCGTTGCCGGATTGGCGTTGTTCGTCGCAGCGTCGGTTGCGTGCGCGCTCGCTGGCAATGCCGGATTGCTGATTGCGGCCCGTGCGGTCCAGGGCGCAGGTGCCGCGATGGTCATGCCGCTGGCCATGGCGCTGCTGAGCGTCGCTTTTCCTCCGGAGGAACGAGGCAAGGCGCTGGGTATCTTCAGCAGCATCACCGGCCTGGCCCTGATCATCGGCCCGATAGCGGGCGGTGCGATTTCCGAAGGCCTCTCCTGGCACTGGATCTTCTGGCTCAATGTCCCGGTCGGCATCGCTCTCATCCCGCTGGTGCTGCGTCGGATTCCGGAGAGTCACGGGCCGGGCACGGTTATCGATGTCCTCGGCGTCGTGCTGGTAACTGCGGCGGCATTCGGAGTGGTCTGGGGCCTGATGCGCGGCAACATCGTGGGCTGGAGCAGCTCTGAAGTGCTGACGGCGCTGACGGCCGGGCTGCTTCTCGCCATCGCGTTCGTCCTTTGGCAGCTGCGTGCCCGTGAGCCCATGCTGCCTTTGCGGTTCTTTCAGGCGCGCGCATTCTCCTCGGGCGTAGGGGCGAACTTCCTGCTTTGCGCCGCCATGTACGGCCTCGTATTCCTGTTGCCGCAGTTTCTGCAGTTTGCCCAGAGCCGTGGGCCGTTCGGCGCCGGCATGGGATTGCTGCCTTGGACCGCCACGCTTTTCGTGGTCGCACCGATCGCCGGCAGCCTGATCAACCGAGTCGGCGAGCGCTGGCTTGTGGTGGCCGGACTGATCCTGCAAGCGGCTGGCATGGCCTGGCTGGCGCAGATCGCCGCACCTGATCTGCCCTACGTTCAGCTAGTCGCCCCGCTGATCATTACCGGTGCCGGCGTGTCGATGGCCATGCCTGCCGCGCAGAACGCGGTTCTCAATGCGGTCGCCCGGCCGGAGGTCGGCAAGGCTGCCGGCACGTTCAACACATTCCGCTTTCTCGGCGGCGTATCCGGGATCGCGATCGCCGGTGCGGTGTTCGCCGGCACTGGAAGCTTCTCGTCCACCGACGCGTTCAGCGATGGCTTCACCTCGGCAATCGACGTCTCCGCTCTGCTCTCGCTCGCCGGCGCGCTCGTCGGATTGGGGCTCCCGGAGCGTCGCGCAGTGGCGCTCGCGAATGCCAGCAAGGAGGCGTAACTCGAAGGCGGGAAGCTTGCGCTTGCTCCCACTGTTGTCGCGCTAACAGCAGCCGCGCCAGCGCAGCAAAAAGGTCGCCGAGCGTCGGTTGCCGGCCGGTCCTGTGGCGGGGCATCTGTGTCCAGACCCAGATCTTGCGCCCGTGATGGCGGCGAACATGCTGCATCGCAGCACCCTCTCGCCGATATCGGCGGGCCAAGGCAGTGCGAAAAAATCGTCAAGAATGGACAATTCAGGCTGTTTCCTGCTGTTTTTTGGCTTTTATTAGTCGCGCCTCACGTTCCTGTTTCAAATGTGTCAACTTTTTGTGTTGCGTTGCACAATGGTGGTCCTATTCTGCGCAAGGGGGGCGCTTCCGATTGGAATGCGCCGTGAACGACGCCGCTATATTGACCGATTGGCAGTTTCGCCGTCCCTCCGGCGTATGCCGCTAATGGGAAATGCGCGCGACACCCAATTGGACGCGCTGAGGGCCATCGCCGTGACGATGGTGCTGTACTCCCATTTCTTCGCGGCCGGAGGGTCCTCGTTCTGGGGCCATATCGGCGTGCGCCTGTTCTTCGTGCTGAGCGGCTTTCTGATCACGCGACTGCTGCTGGAAGCCAGAGCGGCCGCCGAATTCGAAACCGGACCGGCGCTGAAATCCTTCTATATCAGGCGGGCGCTGCGAATATTCCCGCCCTATTTCGCCGTGCTGGGTTTCGTCTGGCTGGTGGACCTGGAGCAGTCCAGAGGATCGCTGGCCTGGCATGCCCTCTATCTGTCGAATTTCTGGTACGCGGCGCAGAATGAATGGACGCCCTGGCTGCTCTGCCATTTCTGGAGCCTGAGCATCGAGGAGCAGTTCTATATCGCCTGGCCACTGATCGTCCTGCTGGCACCGCGCCAGCGCCTCGAAGCGATCTGCATCGGCGTGATCATGCTGTCGCTGGCCTACCGGTTTTATTGGCCGATCGCGGGAACGCCCGGTTTGGCGCGCGACCTGCTGCCGCCGGCGTCGATGGATGCATTGGCGTCAGGCGCGCTGCTCGCCGCCTACCGGTCAAGAACAGCCGGCTTGCCGCAATGGCTTCGAGCTGGCTGGCCGGGGCTCGCCGCGGCGTTTTTCGTTCTGCAGTGGTTTGCGCCGGCGCCGGCAAATCCGGTGCAGGAATGGGGTCTCTGGCTGCTGTTGCAGATCCTGCCTGTCGCGCCTCTGGTGGTCATCGTTGCAAGCTGTTCAACGGGCATTGGCGGTCGCGTCGGAAAACTTCTCGAACTGCCGCCGCTGCTTGGCCTTGGCCGCATAAGCTACGGCGTCTATCTCTACCATCCCATAGTGCTGGCTCTGGTTGTCAAGTCGCAGCCCTGGATCCCGCTCAACGTCTCGGAGCAAGGGCCGGGGCGGTTCCTGGTCGCGGGAACTGCGACGCTCATGCTGGCTTCGGTTTCGTGGCTGCTTTTCGAAAAGCCGCTCAACAGCCTCAAGCGCCACTTCCCCTATGTTGCTGGAAAAGGCCGAGGCGCCATCTCGGCAGGCATGGACGTGGGCAATGCCGGATGGCTCGCGGCCGGAGCATATCCGGGCAGGCCGCTTGATGGTGGCACGTCACCCTTGCCGCGCAAGCTGCACCGAACCGATCGGAGCTGATCATGGCTGCTGCTCCCTTGGTTTCCGTTCTGCTGCCGATCTACAATGCGGGACCTTATCTCGCCGCTGCGCTGGGCAGCGTCCTGCGCCAGGATTACGAGCGTCTGGAGGTCATCGCCATCGATGACGGCTCGACCGACAACTCGCTGCAGATCCTGCAGAAATACCGCCAGGCCGACAATCGCATCTCGATCATCTCACGCGAAAACCGTGGCCTGATCGCAACTTTGAACGAAGGCCTGGCCGTGGCGCGCGGCGATCTGGTCGCCAGGATGGACGCCGACGACATCGCCTATCCCCAGCGCCTGTCGCGGCAGGTCGCGCTGTTCAACCAGCAGCCTGACCTGGCTCTATGCGGCGCGGGTTTCGATACCTTGCTCGGCAACCGCATCGTCCGGGGTTCGCCCGATCCGATATTCCAGGACAATATCCTGCGAATACTGTCGATGTTCTTCACGATCTTCATGCATTCCACGGTCGTCTACAACAGGAAGGTCATCGAAGAGAGCGTTCTATTTTATGACGAAAGCTACAAGCATGCCGAGGATTTCGACCTGTTCAGGCGGCTGACCGACCGCTACCCGGCGGCCATGATCCCCGAAAGCCTGATCGCCTATCGTATCCATGACGACAGCGTGACCAACAGGCACAAGCGCGAAATGCGCAGGACCCATTTGAAGATCGTCGCCGAGAACCTCGAGCGCGAAGGGCTCGCACAAGAGACGCAAGGCCTGCGCGACATCGGTGAGGTCCTGTCGATGGACACGGTTCGCCGTGCCGCCGAATGGATCCTTGCGCTGGAAGAAAGGATTTCGGCACTGCCAGCCGAGACGAGGCCGAGTTACCAGGCCGGCACGCTGAACCTGTTCTATTTCCACTACCAGCTGATATCGGGGGAAAGGCAGCCGCTGCTGATGCACGAATTCCTGACGCGGACGGCGAAATGGAACCTCATCCGGCGGCGCGAGCAGTACGTGTTTCGGACCGGTGCCTTCGCGCCGCGCTTCAGTCTCGCCTCGATGTCGGTCACCAGGCAGGTGGATGCCCTGTCGCGGTATCTGCAGTCCGTGCCGGCCGCGGCGGTTTTGCCTTCGAACCAGTTGAGCTAGCAACGCATGTTCGTCAAATCGCACCAGCTCCAGCAGCGCGGCCGCTCGACGGTGCCGGCGGCCATGTCGCCGCGGCCGCAGCAAGGACCGGCGCCGGCGGTCAGCTTCATTGTCTGCACACGCGACCGTGTCGCCGTACTCGAGCCCTGCATCAGCTCGATCCAGGCCGCGTGTCGTGCCCATGCCGACTTTGCCGCCGAGCTGGTGGTTGTCGACAACGGCTCGACCGACAGCACGGCCAAACGGCTGGCCAGCATCGCCGAACTGTCGGACATCCCGTTCACCGCCATTTGCGAGCCGCGACCCGGATTAGCGGCCGCGCGCAACGCCGGGCTGGAGCGGGCGCGGGGCCGCGTGCTGGTCTTCGTCGACGATGATTGCGCTGTCCACAAGGATTATTTGCGCGATCTGCAGCGGCACTATGCGGCCGGCGAACGGGTCATCCGCGGCGGCCGCGTCGAGATCGGCGACCCCCGCGACCTGCCGTTCACCATCAAGCGGTCGCCGGTGCGCGCGCGGCTTACGCCGGATGTCCATCCCGGCGGCTTCGTGCTTGGCTGCAACATGACGATGCATCGCGATGTCGCCGCCCGTATCGGGCGGTTCGACGAACGGTTCGGCGCCGGCGGCCCGCTGCGATCGGCGGAGGATACGGACTATCTGGTGCGGGCGGTGCTGCTTGGGATTCCGGTCGAATACGTGCCCGACATGACCATCTATCACCATCACGGCCGGCGCGACCGCAAGGCCATCGAAAAGCTGCATCGCGACTACAGCATGGGCAATGGCGGGCTTTGCCTGAAGCATATCCGCAACGCGCCGTGGCTGCTTCGGCATTTCTACTGGTCGATGAGGGCGGCCTTGCGCGAATTGGGGAAAGGCCCGCTGTTCGACCGTGAACTCCAGCTGTCGCACTGGCCGATCATCGGCATGAACTTGCTGGGCGCGGCCAAGTTCGCGGTGCTTTTGCTGGCGAAATCCCCCGAAACGACGGAAATGCGACAGGAGCAACAGGCAAATGCCGAGGCAAGGTGATCCGCCATCATGCGACTGATGCCGCCCAGCCTACCGATGCTGCGCCGCGCGCTCGGGCAAAAACAGTTGCGTCTGCTTCCGGCCGTGGTGGTGCTCGGGCTGCTCAGCGCCGCGCTTGAAGGCTTCGGCATCGGCCTGATCATCCCGTTGCTGAACATAATCATGGGGCAACAGGGGCAGACCGGCATGGCTGGCTTTTCCGCCGTCTTCCAGCATGTCGGATCGAGCTTGAGCGAGCGCGACCGGCTGATCGTCATATCGGTCGCCATCCTCGGCTCGATCGTGCTGAAGAACCTGTTCGCTTTCGCCAACACGCTGCTGACCACCTTTATCTATGGCAAGGCAAGCCATTCGATCCGCAGCGCGCTGTCGGAGCGGCTGCTGCGGGTGGGCTACCCATTCTTCCTGCAGCAAAGCCCGGGACGGCTGCTCAACATCATCTCCAACGAATCCTGGCGGGCCTCGGATGCCATCCAGATCACGTTGGGGGCAATCGTCAATGCATCGGCCGCAATCATCCTATTGGCCTTCCTGCTGCTCCTGTCGTGGCAGATGACGCTGCTGGTGACGCTGGGCCTGGCGCTGGTCCAGGTCGCGCACGCCGTGCTGTCGGCCAATCTGAAGGCGCCGAGCCGCAGCGTCGCCTCCCGCAACAGCCAGCTCGCATCGCAGATGCTGCATCTGGTGCATGCCGGGCGGCTGATCCGCATTTTTGGCCAGGAGCAACGCGAGAAGGCGGCATTCGACCAGGCATCGGATGCGGTGCGCCGGGCGGCGTTCGTGCTTTTAACCCGCCAGGGAGCTTTGCCGCCGCTGACCGAGGTTCTGCACGCCATGCTGTTCCTGGCGGTGGTGATCGGCGCCTGGTTCGCCAATGTTTCCTTCCCGCTGATCGTCGCCTTCGTCATCCTGCTCTACAGGCTGCAGCCCTACATGCGATCGTTGCAAATGGCCTGGAGCCAGCTGCAGGGCCTCAGCGGATCGCTGGAAGAGGTGACGTGGATGCTGGACCCATCCGACAAGCCAGCGCCGCCGCAAGGCAGCGCAGCGTTCCCCGGGCTCAGCCAAGGCATCAAGTTCGAGGACGTCACCTTTACCTATTCCGGCTCGGAGCAGCGCGCGGTGGTGCTGCATGCGGCGAGTTTCGATATCCGTAGCGGCCGCTCGACCGCGCTGATCGGCCGGTCGGGCGCCGGCAAGACGACGATCGTCAACCTTTTGTGCCGCTTCGTCGAACCGGATAGCGGCAGGATCCTCGTCGATGGATCGCCGCTGGACCGCATAGACCCCGGCCAGTGGCGAAAGCACATCGCGCTTGCCAGCCAGGAGCTGGAGCTGGTCGACGGCACGATTTTCGACAACATCATCTACGGCCAGGACGCGGCCTCGGCCGATGACGCCGAGCGCGCGGCAAAACTGGCCGAAGCGCATGGCTTCATCGAGCAACTGCCGCAGGGTTACTGGACGGTCGTCGGCTACCGCGGCGTCAATCTCTCGGCGGGACAGCGACAGCGGATCGCGCTGGCCAGAGCGCTGGTGCGCGATCCCGATATCCTGATCCTGGACGAAGCCACCAATGCGGTGGACGGCCTGTCGGAAGCGGCAATCGTCGAGACGCTCAAGTCGCGGGCCGGCCGCCGCACTACCATCGTCATCAGCCATCATCGCAGCACCATCTCGTTCTGCGACGACGTCGTGATCCTGAGCCACGGCCGTGTGAAAAAGCAGGCGCCGTTCGCCGCGCTTGCGACGCTCAGCATGGACGAGCTTTACCAGCACGAGGCGCTGGAAGGCTGAGGGCGACCCGCTGCGTGCGCGCGCTGGGAGGTCGTCTCGGATGTCAAGCCGGGTCAAGCATCTCAGGGGCGAGGAAGACCTCCGCCATACGTCTCTACGGGGTTTCTGGGATGATGAGTGATCCCGAGCTTACCCGCTTTTCATCTGGAGCGTACAGAACCAAGGGTCCGCCTGCCAAATCCAGCAATGGCAGGCGGACCCTAATCAGCGCATGAAGGGACTGATTCTGCGCCGATGTCTCCTCGAGGAGGTGACGCCTTCAACTGAAGACGGGCGCAGTTGTTCCCGACGCCGGCCGTACACAAGACCATTGCGCAGGCAGGTCAGACTTAGGTCCCTGTAAACGCGCATCGCTGGCTGGAGTGAACATCGGATCGGCTCGGTGGTAGCGAAACTTCGGCCGGAGATAGATGCAGCCATCGGGTCCCGGAGCATGACCGGCTCGGCGCTGATCATGGGCGGCGATCTGTCCCCGCACGACTGATGCCGAGGGCGCTTGCAGTCCTGCGGAATACGCATCCACCAGCGCCAGTGAAGTTGTCCAAGCGGTACGCAGCGGTCGTCAAGCTGTTGCTAATATGCAGCACAGGCAGCGCTCTATGAACGGCGTCGCTTGGAACCGCTACCTCCGACCAACCGTTAGTGTCACAATGACAAACCAAAAAGTGAGGCTGACGATGGACCCGCTGCAAAACAACACGTTGGAGATCTGGTGTCTTGCGGCCGTTCCGCTGTCGCTGCTCCTCACGGTGTTATTAGCCGGATTTATCCTTTAGCCGGACCCAACGGGGCCGGCTGCGGACCGGGGCCTGGAAGATGAAAATGCCGGCCATTTAGGCACGCTAGGCGTCTCGGACACCCCGTAGCACCAGGCCGTGGCAGCCTTTCCAACATTGCCATCATAATCGGCTCTTTCGACCGGTCCGGTCCGCAGCGATTGCTCGCAGGCCCGTTGCGAGGGCGAGCATGCGAGCTCGTACGTTTTTTACACAATCTCTGATTGGTGGACTCGCCCGCCGCCATCGACGTTAATTTTGCGTTAGCGACAGGAGGGGGAGATCGCTAAAGGGAGGAAGAAAATGAAAGAAAACTACGATCTGACGATCGACTACGCCGACGAACCTTACGACAACAAGCCTTACGATCTAGCCACATTCGCAAGGAAGCACGGGCTCAACATTCGAGCCGCCGAGCTTCTTCTTTTCGCCAAAGGCCCGTCTCGAGCGGCCTGCGATGCCGCGGCGAGGGCTTTTCTCGCCGCAGTCGCCGCACAAGCTATGAGACAATCGGCGCGGTAAGTCTCACAAACCATTGCTGACACGGCCTGCCGTGTCAGCAACCCGACGCACAGCGCTGGAAATTCCAGGCCGTTTCCAACAAGATGCCTGAGCATCCGGGAACGGCCTGAAATGTGCAATCTCTACAACATCACGACCAGCCAGGAGGCCATCCGCCAGTGGACCCGCGCCTTGCGCGACATCCTCGGCAATCTCGAACCCTCCATCGACATCTATCCCAACCAGCCCGGCCCTGTGGTGCGCAACACGCCGGACGGCGAACGCGAATTGGCCAATCTGCTGTGGGGCATGCCGACGCCACTGGAGCGGGTCAAGGGCAAGGCCGACTATGGCACCACCAATATCCGCAATCCGCAATACGGCCACTGGCAGCAATATCTCGGCATCGAGAACCGCTGCGTGGTGCCCGTCACCAGCTTCGCCGAGCCCAGCCCGACGCCCGGCGACAAGGACCCCGAGACCGGCATTCAGCGCAACTACTGGTTTGCACTCGGCGAGGACCGCCCGCTATTCTTCTTTGCCGGCCTGTGGACGCGCTGGCATGGCCTTCGCAAGGTCAAGGACGGCCCCGCCGATCACCAGGTCTATGGCTTCATGACGACCCAGCCCAACGCGCTGATCTCGCCGATCCACGAGAAGGCGATGCCGGTGATCCTGACCACGCCGGAAGAAACCGAGGCCTGGCTCACCGCGCCATGGTCGGAGGCAAGGCACCTGCAGCGCACGGCGCCCGATGACGCGCTGGTGATCGTCGAAAAACCGGCGACACAGATCAAGTTTCCGCAGCAGGCGCCGGCGCAAGGCTCGTTGTTTTAGCGCTTGAATTTCTGCAGCACCCAGATGTAGCCCTTGGGTGGATGGTCCTGGTCGATGAACTGCGTCTTCACCGTCGTGTCCTTGCGGCTGCATCGTTTGCACCTGAACCTGATCGCTTCCAGCGGCTTGTTCCAGCCCACCACCTGGGCCACGTCATTCGCCCTGAAGCGTCCGACATGGTAGCAATGGCCGCACTCCACGATAAGCAGCATGTTGGCCTTGGCGGCACGCCCAACGCTGTCCATCGGCCCGGCCATGGCTCATTTCCGGGTCGAGTAATCCTCGGGCAGCGGAAGCAGGCCAAGCTCCGCCATCCGATAATCGGGCTCCTTCTCCGCGACGCTGGCCAGCACCTCGTGCAATTTCTCGACAAGCCCGCAAAGCTGCCAGAACAGCTCGCCATGCGCCTGCAGATGCAGCTGCGACGACAGCACCGTCTTGCGCAGGCTCAAAGCGTCCCTGATGATCGCCTCCGCATCCCTCGCCGACAGCCTGTCAAACCGGCTTTTTCGTCTGCCCATCGCGGCTCTCCTCGATTTGTGAGCAACCGCCCCGCTTACTGACAAATAGGAAGGCATTCCTCGCAGAGTCAATTCGCTCTTGACATTTTTGTTCCCGTTTTGTTCTGTCTCAACAGAAACTAATGGAGGCATCGAAGCGACAGCACGCCGCCTCAATGCCTCTTGAAATACTGCACCTCACGTTCGTGCTTTTCGGCGGCCTCGCGGGTATCGAAGGTGCCGAGATTGCGGCGCTTGCCGGTCTTTTCGTCCTTCTTGCGCGAATAGAGGCGGTATTTTCCGTCTTTGAGTTTTCTGATCATCTGTCACTCCCCGAGGCGCTGCTTCCCCTTGAGGTTGCGCGCGGCTTGTTCGATAGCCGCCCTGTCGTTGCCCAGCCTGTCGATCAGCTCCTGCGCCTGTTCGCCCGATATGCCGGTGCGCACCGCCAGGGCCTCCACCGTCAAGACGTCGGAGCTCGCGACCTCGCGGGTTTCCGGCAGGGCATCGCCTGCCGTCAGCGGCAGGGCTGCCTCCCTGTCGATCTCGGCCTCGGCCCGGTGCCAGTGCCGCTCGGGATCGCCATGGATCCCGCCTTCGCGTTCCCAGATCTGGTATGCGCGCTCACGAATCTTGTCTTCCCGGTCGTCGCCCATGTTGATTTCTCCTTTGGGTATCGGATGAACGCCGCGCCAACCCGAACGATCCAAGAAATCTGCGTGATCGTTGGGTGGGGTCGCACAAGGCGCCATGCACTGCGGCCGCCAGCCACCCCACGGCCTGCCTACTCGCACTGCCGGCGCGGCCCGCCCGAATACGGCTGATAGCTGTTGTCCTCCGGTCGATATGACCGGTAGCGGCTGAAGCAGTATTGCACGTGGTCGAATGAGAGCTCGGCGGCGCCGGGTTCATCCGATGGCGCGTAGCCCGCCACCGACGACGTATCGCTCGCCTCGAAATAGCTGCCGTCATCGGCGGCGCCGAGATAGGGCGAGATGCAGGGGCGCTGTTGTCCGCTGTAGGATGTGTAGTGGTTGTCGTCCGGCCTGTAGGAGCGGTAGCGGCTTGCGCACCATTCCACGTGGGCGGCGGGTAGCGTCTGCTGCTTTTCCGCTGGCGGCTGGATAGAGCCGGTCGCGGTGATGTCGGTTGTCGACGCTGCGGCATCGGCGGGTTTCGAGCTGCGATCAACTTCCGAGGTGCGAACGGGGACCGGGCGGGCCGGAAGGCGCTCGAGGCGCTGCGCGGCCGGGTTCACCGGTCGCGGGTCCCTGGTCCACAGTTCGGCGACGCTGGAGACCGGGGCGGCCGGCCGTACCGGCTTGGCTATCAGAAGCCAGGTGGCGAAGGCGAGGCCGCTGGCGAATACGGCAAGCGTCAGCACGAAGCCGCCAAAGATTGCGAACAAGGCTTTCATGCCGCGCTCCTTCGCCTCCCGGTTAAGGAAATGCGGGGGTGGGGAATCCGGTTCCAGGAAGAGGGTGGGGGCAGGGCACTAAAGGATGACCCCTCTCTCCGTCTCGACTACGCCGAGACACCTCTCCCGCTTTGCGGGGCGAGGACCCAAGGCCCCTTAGGCGGCTTTCAGTGCAGGCCGAATTCGCGCAGCAGTTCCTCGCGGTAGCGTACGAAGCGGCTTTCGCTGCGCTCGCGCGGGCGGGGCAGGTCGATGTCGATCAGCCGCGCCGCGCCGCCTTCCTCCTTGGGCAGGATCAGCACCCGGTCGGCGAGGTAGATCGCTTCCTCGAGGTCGTGCGTCACCATCACCATGGTGACGTTCTCCTCGCTCCAGATGCGCGCCAGTTCCTCCTGCATGCCGATCTTGGTCATCGCGTCGAGCGCGCCCAGCGGCTCGTCGAGCAGCAGGATTTCGGGCTGCACGGTCAGCGCGCGGGCGATGCCGACGCGCTGCGCCATGCCGCCCGACAGCTGCCGCGGAAACGCATCGCTGAATTCGGCGAGGCCGACGAGCGCGATATAGAAGCGCGCCCTTTCCTCGGCCTCCGCCTTGGGCACGCCGCGCACTTCGAGACCGAAGGCGACATTGCCGAGCACCGTCAGCCAGGGCAGCAGGCGCGGTTCCTGGAAAATCACCGCACGCTCGGCGCCGACGCCGTGCACCGGCTTGCCGTCGATGGCGACGCCGCCGCTGTCGGCGGCCTCCAGCCCGGCTAGGATGCGCAGCAGCGTGGTCTTGCCCGATCCGCTGGCGCCGACGATAACAAGGCATTCACCCGAGCGGATGTCGAGGTTGAGGGTCCTCAACACGGCGAGCGAGCGCCCACTGATGCTGAACGATTTGGACAGGTCGCGTATGCTGACCTGACCGCCGCTTGTGCTGCTCATCGCGCTCGTCTCCCAACTGGTTGGTCGGTTGCTTTTGTCAGTTGGTCTTGGTTTCGCCCGGCCGGTAGAGGATGTCTGTTGCCTTCAGCTTGCCCTTTGGCAGGCGGCCGTCGCGCTCGAGCACGCTGACCCAGAAGTCGATGTCGCGGTCCGTCGCCTTGGCGCCCTGGCGCAGGCCGAAGCCGGTCCAATAACGCGCCAGCTCGCCGTTTTCGCCGCGCTTGTCGAGGATGTTTGCCAGCACCTTGCGCGCTTCGTCGGGGTTCTGCAGCGACCAGTCGGAGGCGCGCGCCGATTGTTCGACGAAGTTGCGGGCGGCGTCGGGATGCGCGGCGATGAAGTCGCGCCTGAGCACGACGAAGCCGCCGGCCAGCTCGCCCAGCACGTCGGTGTCGTTGAACACGCCACGCACACCGCCATTGTCGACCAGCGCCCCGGCAAACGTCGCCTGCCAGTAGCCCAGCGCCGCGATGTCGACCTGGCGGGAGCGCAAGGTCTGCTCGAGCTGCGGTCCGGGCACGACGACGAGATTGGCGGCATCCGGCGACAGGCCGACGCTGTGCAGCGCCTCGCGCACGCTATAGTCGAGATGGGCGCCGAGCGTGTTGACGGCGATGGTCTTGCCGGCAATGTCAGCGATCGATTTGATCGGGCTGTCGTCGAGCACGTAGAAGACGCTGCGCACCTTGCTGTTGATGCCGTTGCTCGGATAGACGGCGACGAAGTCGTTGCCGCCGGAGATCGAGTTGATCACGGCGGCGGTTGCAGCCGAGCCGATATCGACGCTGCCGGAGGCGAGCGCAAACAATGATTCCGGGCCGCCGCCGGAATAGCCGACATTCTCGACCTCGATACCGAGGCCTTTGAAATAGCCGAGCTCGGCGGCCAACTCATGCGGAGAGATGCTGCCACGGCTGGCGAGGGAGCGGAACTTGACGGGTGCCGCTTCGGCAAAGGCGAAGCGCGGCAGGCCGGCGGTGAGAAGGCCGGCGGCGAAGGGCGCGCCGGCAAGCAGGGAACGGCGGGAGATTTTCATGGTCCGGGTCTTTCCTGATTTGAGTTCTGGCCTGGTTGAGATTGGTAAGCGCGGGTGGTCAGTCGACGGCATTGCTCCAGCGGCAGAGCCGGCGCTGCAGGCTGACCAGCGCCTGGTTGGCGATCAGGCCGAGGCCGGCGAGGATGACGATTGCCGCAAACATCAGCGGGATCTGGAAATTGTATTGCGCGTTCATCACCTGGAAGCCGATGCCCTTGTTGGCGCCGATCATTTCGGAAGCGATCAACAGCAGCAGCGCCGTGGTGGCGCTGAGCCTAAGCCCAACGAAGATCGACGGCACGGCGCCGGGCAGCACGACGCGACGGAAGACGGTGAGCTGCCTGGCACCATAGACGCGGGCCATCTCCAGCAGTTTCGGATCGACTTGCTTGACGCCGCCGATGGTGTTGAGCAGCAGCGGGAACAGCGTCGCCCAGAAGATGACGAATACCTTGGACGCTTCGCCGAGCCCAAGCAGCAGGATAAAGACGGGATAGAGCGCCAGCGCCGAGGTCTGGCGGAAGACCTGCAGGATGGGATCGAGCGCGGTCTCGACCGTGCGCACCTGACCCATGAACAGGCCAAGCGGGATGGCGACCAGCACGGCGGCCGCGAAAGCGAGACCGGCGCGCTGCAGGCTGATGGCGATGTCGCTGAGCAGAGTGCCGCCGACCAGCCCCTTCCAAAGTGCCGCGACAATCATGTCGATCGGCGGCAGCACGGCCGCGTTGACCCAGCCCGCGCTGCTCGACACTTGCCAGATTGCGAGGAAAGCGATGAGGACGCCGTAGCGCGACAGGAAGCGGATGCCCGCCCGGCCACCGAGGCGCAGGAAGTCCGTGCCGAGGCTTGTCGTGCTGTCAGGCGTGCCGAGGCTGGCGGCCTGTTCGATGTGCTGCAAGGTCATCGTGTTGCCTCCTGCTTGGAAAATATCGGGCTTCTCGGGATTATTCGGCGGCCAGCACCGCCGAGCGGGCGGCGGTCCAGGGGTTTTCCGGCCGCCTGAGGCCGAGGTTCTCGCGCAACGTCCTGCCTTCATAGGCGGTGCGGAACAGGCCGCGGCGCTGCAGCTCGGGAATCACCAGCTCGACGAAGTCGTCGAGCCCGCCGGGCAGCCAGGGCGGCAGGATGTTGAAGCCGTCGGCGGCTTCGTTGCCGAACCATTCCTCCAGCTGATCGGCGACCTGCGTGGCGCTGCCGATGACGGTATAATGGCCGCGGGCCGTTGCCACCCATTGGTAGAGCTGTCGGATGGTGAAGTTGTGCTCGTCGGCAATCTGGCGGATCAGCGCCTGGCGGCTCTTCATGCCTTCGGTCTCCTTGCTCGGCGGCAGCGGTCCATCGAGCGGATAGCCGGTGATGTCGAGCGTCTGGCCGGCCAGCCCGTTGAGCAGGGCGACGCCGTCTTCGGGCAGGATGAGATCGTTCAGTTGCTGGTACTTGGCGCGCGCTTCTTCTTCGGTGCGGCCGACGAAGGGTGCCACGCCCGGCATGATCAGCACCTGCTCGGGATCGCGGCCGACGGCCGTCACGCGCGCCTTGATATCGCGATAGAATTCCTGCCCCGACGCCAGGTTCTGATGGGCGGTGAAGATGACTTCCGCCGAGTGGGCGGCGAGCTTGCGACCGTCTTCCGATTGCCCCGCCTGCACCACGACCGGGTGCCCCTGCACCGGGCGCGGCACGTTGAGCGGCCCTTTCACGCTGAAATGCGCGCCCTTGTGGTCGATGTCGTGGAGCTTGTCCTTGTCGTAGAAGCGCCCCGATTTCTTGTCGCGGATGAAGGCATCGTCCTCCCAGCTGTCCCACAGCGCCTTGACCGTCTCGACATGCTCATGCGCGCGGGCATAGCGCTCGGCGTGGGCAGGCTGCGTCTCGCGATTGAAGTTGCGCGCTGTTTCGTCGCCGGCCGAGGTGACGACGTTCCAGCCGGCGCGGCCATTCGACAGATGATCGAGCGAGGCGAATTTGCGGGCGAGCGTGTAGGGCTCCTCGTAGGTGGTCGAGGCGGTAGCGATGAAGCCGAGATGCGTAGTGAGCGGCGCCAGCGCAGCAAACAGCGTCACTGGCTCGAAGCCAGCGATCTTGGCGTTGCCGCCTTCGCGGGCGCCGAGCCCGACCGTCAGATTGTCGGCGAGGAAATAGGCATCGAACAGGCCGCGCTCGGCGATCAGGGCGAGCTGCTTGTGGAACTCGAAATTGGTGGCGCCGTCGGCCGGCGCCTCGGGGTGGCGCCAGGCGGCGATATGTTGTCCGCCGCCGGGCAGGAAAGCGCCCAGTTTGATTTGCCTGGATTTGGTGGATCTGGTCATCGCGGCGTGCTCCTGGACGGATCGGAAAGGGGATCTCGGGTCAGTGGTGCGTTCAGGCGGCAAGGCCGACGCCGTAGGGCACCCCGGTTACCCGGCATGCCTCGGCGACCGCCTGCCGGGCGCGGGCGTGGATGGCTTCGGACACCAGAACACCATTGGCAAAGTCCTTGTCGGAGGCGTAGATCGCGGTCGGTACGGTCAGCGCCTCGAAGAAGCCGAACAGCGGCCGCAGCTGGTGCTCGACGATCAGCGAATGGCGCTCGCCGCCGCCGGTCGCGGCGAGGATGACGGGCTTGCCCCTCAGCGATGACGGATCGAGCAGGTCGAAGAAGTGCTTAAAAAGCCCGGTATAGCTGCCTTTGAAAGTCGGCGAGCCGGCCACCAGGATGTCGGCGCCCAGCAGCCGTTCGACGATGTTGCGCGCCGCGGGGTCGAGGTCGCCGAGGCGCCTTGCCTGCGGCAGGGACGCGCCGAGATCCTCGATGTCGAAGACGGCCGAGGCCGCGCCGATGCTTTCGGCGGCCTGCTCGACAATGTGGCTGACGAACGCCTTGGTCTTCGATGGCCGGGTCAAGTTGCCCGACAGCCCCACCACGAGCTTTTTCGACATTCCTGGCTCCCTCTCAAGCGCTCTATTTTAGGATCTTGGGTCTAGCGATCTATGTTAAATCTAGAGAGTTTGTAGAATTAAGAGAGTGAGAAAATTTCAAAAGTAGCGCATTGGGCGAACGGAGTTTGCGGCACATCGCCTGCAATTGGTTCATTCAATGCGCCGCAGCGCGCTGAAAACCCGCCACAGCGCCTTCAGCCGCGATGGCGCAGCGCGTCGGACAGAGCGCATGAAGCCGGCCGGACATATAAGGCAAGTCGCCCTCGGACGCTCTCGGCGCGACGTCGAGGAACTATGTCCCGATACCACAATCCTCGACGGCCTAGCGGTCCTCGGGGAGGATGCAAGCGAGGCACAGGCCACGGCGCTGGAGCGGCTCCGCGGCATGCAGTGAGTCAGGTCAATTTGATTCAAATCCGGCTGTGGATATTTGCTTTTGGCTAAATCGAGGCGGTCATCTTGCCGGCGGGCGGGCAACAGGGAGATGCCTATGACAAGCGACTTTGCCGCCGCACACCTGCACCTTGAACGAGCCTGCCACTATTTGAGCGGCGAGGACGAGACGAGCCGCACGGCTCGTGCGGCTCTGGATCTCCTGATCGATGCAATTGTCGCAGCGCAATACAAGCGGCCGGTGGGAGATGTTGTGGAGTTTCCAAGGCCGGCAAAGCTGGGGCAATCCGCAAGCGGGAACGGGTAATCCAACTAGCGGCGTCCCTTGTCCTGCCGGATTTACATGAACCAGGTGGCCACCAGGCCGATCGTCGCCGAGAAGATGGCGGCGGTCGTTGCCCAACCGAGTATGTTGGTGCTGCGGCTGTTCACCTGCTCCCCCATGATCCTGCGGCTGTTCGTCATCAGCATGATGAGCAGCAACAAGGGCGGCGTCGAGAAGCCCTGAACGATGCCGGACCAGACCAGCGCCTTCATCGGATTGAAGCCAAGGAAGTTGAGGCCGGCGGCGATCGCCGTAAAAAATCCGATGGCGAGATAAAATTTGGGTGCCTCTCGAGCCCGGGCGTGCAGGCTGTTTTTCCAGCCGATGGCTTGCGCCACGTCATAGGCAGCGCCGGCGGTCATGACAGGAACCGCGAGGAAACCGACGCCGATCACGCCTGCGGCGAACAGGACGCTTGCGGCTTGGCCGGCTAGCGGGCGCAGCGCCTCCGCCGCTTGCGCTGCCGTGTCGATATCGTGGTGGCCCGCCTTGTAGAGCGTAGCACCCGTCGACAGGATGATGAAATACATGATGAGATTTGAAAACGTCATGCCTATGAGGATGTCCCGGCGCGAGCGGCGGAGTTCGCCGGCGGTGGCGCCCTTCCTTTGCCTGAGCGTCGTTCGCCCCTGGGCAATCTCCTCCTCGACCTCCTCATTGGACTGCCACGTGTAGAGATAGGCGGACAGCGTGGTGCCGATGATGGCGACCAGGATCGACAGGAACTCGCGGTTGAATTCGATCCTTGGAAGCAGCGTTCCGCGCAGCACCGCCGCGGCGTCCGGTTTGGCCAGAATGGCGGCACCGACATAGGCGAGCAGCGCCAACGCCAGCCAGCGAAAGATGTTGCGGATCAAAGTATAGGAGCCGAAGACCTGGAGGGCGAAGATGAGGGCGGCGACGAACAGCACGATCAGCGGAATGGGAAGCGGCACGAATATGTTGATCGCCGCCGCCATTCCACCAAGATCGGCCGCTGCCTCGATGGTGTTGCCGACGAGCACACCCAACAGCACCGACCAGAGCAGCCACCGCGGGTAGAAGTCCTTGATGACGTGGAACAATCCGCGCCCCGACACCTGGCCGAGCTTCGACGACAGGTAGACGACCGCGTACATCATCGGCAACGTCACCGGAGCCGTCCAGAGCAGGTCGGGTCCGAAACGGGCGCCGGCACTGGCATAGGTGCCTATTGCGGAACAATCGTCGTCGGCCGCCCCTGTTATCAGTCCGAGGCCGAGCGCTCGTCCTATGCCGCCTTTGCCCTCCTTCGGTGGGATGGAATGATCGGAACCGGCCTGCCTCATTGCGACGGGACCGGGTTGCGAACGAAAGACGCGGCCTGCCATGCAATAATGGTAAGGATCGGTCGCGGCGCTGGTCTCATTTTGCTTCCTTCAACAACTTGCCCAAACCCGGCGTGCCATGACTTGTTCCGCGACGACGGGACAGGGGTTTTGTCTCAGGCAAAAAAGTTCGGGTTGACCGCTTCCGAACGCGAAGCGACTATCCGTTCGAGGCGAAGATCGCAGGAGGAAATGCAATGGACGAGCCCGGTCAGTGGCGCCACATGTCGAGCGCGCCAAGGGACGGCAGCAGAATCCTTGTCACGGTTCGGCCGTCCGAACAGGGTCCGGCCGAGGTCGACATGGCTTACTGGGCCCGCGCCGATCAGTTCGGCAGCGAAGGCTGGCGCGCCTCCGACTCGTCTCCAGGACGCATCGTCGAATATGCCGAACCCGAACTGAAGTGCTGGATGCCGCTGCCGTCGGCCAATCTCAGCAAGGGATCGATGCCTAGCCCCTGGGAGGGCGAAGATGTGCCGCTGGTGGATGGCTCCGGGATATGAGCGAGCGGGAAGGGTAGTTTTGATCGCTGGCGGGACAGCGCCCCCCTCTGGCCTGCCGGCCATCTCCCCCTCAAGGAGGGAGATTGGCCCTCATCGCGGCCTTCGCTAATCTCCGACGCTGCAAGAAGGGCGCGGCTATTGAAGCTGCCGATCTCCCCCTTGAAGGGGAGATGTCCGGTAGGACAGAGGGGGGTGTGAAGGAATGCCAACGTCCCGGTTGGCCCGCCTCGTTAGAACAGGAATGCGGCCGTGGCGGGGTTCGGGCCGGTGCGGCCGTCGGGCGAATCCATGCCCCGGATAAGCTCGAGGTCCTTCGCTTCCAACTCGAAATCGAAGACATCGAAATTGGCGGCGATGCGGTCCTGGTGGATCGACTTTGGAATGACGATCAGCCCTTCCTGAAGGTGCCACCTGACGATCGTCTGCGCCACCGACTTGCCGTGTTTCCTGGCGATGCTTTCAAGCGTCGGATCGCTCAACAGCCGGCCGCTGCCCAGTGGGCTCCAGCTCTCGATGCGGATGTTGTGCCTGTCGTGGAATTCACGTTTGTCACGCTGCTGGAAGCGGGGGTGGAGCTCGATCTGGTTGACGGTCGGCGTGACGCCGGTCTCGCCGATGATCCGTTCGAGGTGGTCCTGGTTGAAGTTCGAAACGCCGATCGACTTGATCCGGCCTGATTGCCTGAGTTCGATCAGCGTCTTCCAGGCCTCGACATATCTGTCCTGGCTGGGCACCGGCCAGTGGATCAGGAACAGGTCGATCTGTTCGATGCCGAGCTTGCTCATCGTCTCGTCGAAGGCGCGCAAGGTGGCGTCGCGCTGATGCGCGCCGTTGCGCAGTTTCGAGGTGATGAACAACTCGCTTCTCGGCACGCCGGCCGAGCGGATCGCCTGCCCGACACCTTCCTCGTTCTGATAGCCTTCGGCGGTGTCGATCAGCCTGTAGCCGGCCTCGATTCCCCAGCGCACCACCTTGGCGGTGATGGCTGGATCGACCTGCCACACGCCGAGGCCGATTTGCGGAATGGCGGAGCCGTCGTTCAATCTGATTTGTTCAGGTCTATTCAGGGTAATCTGTTCAGGCATGTTCAGGTCCTTCTGCATCGTTCCGCCCGGCGCAGGCTCTATCTAGTCTGAATGGCCGCCAAAGCCAGTCGATATCAGGAGAATGTGAGGAGACGGACGTGAAGCGCTGATCCTCCGCTTCGGGCCGACAGCTCTCTGTGACCCACGGACTCCAGGGAACTCTATACAGGACGACCCCACTATCGCGGATTCTGTGGTATTCTGTGGACTATCCGAGGAGGCGACTGCGTTGACCAACAGCTTGGAAGCCGAAGGGGCAAGAGACTGGTCGCCCCTGCTGGTCGCGGCAGAACAAGGCGATGCGGAGGCGGTTCGATCGGAATTGGCGGCTGGCGCCGACATCAATCAGTCGGACGACGGCGGCTGGTCTGCACTTCACCTTTCAGCCCTCAATGGCCGCACAGCTGTGGTGGAGGCGCTGATCGAAGACCCGGAAATCGACGTGAATGCCAGAAACAAGTGGAAGAGCACGCCCTTGAGCCTTGCGTCGGCCAAGGGACATTACGCGTGTATCGCAGTCCTCGTGAGACACCCCCAAATAGAGATCAACGCGCGAGCTGACTACTACGGCAGAACGGCTCTTATCGAGGCGGCGAAGAACGGGCATCTCGAAGTCGTCAAGTTGCTCGTGGAGAATGGCGCGGAAGTAAATCTGACCGACAAGACGGGGAGAAACAACGCGCTCATCGAGGCTATCAAGGGGCGGCACTACGAGATCGCGGAATACCTGCTGGATTCTGGGAAAGTGAGCTTTATCAACAAAGAGATGAGGCTAAACGCCCTGATCTGGGCTGGCAGCTGCCACAACTCTCAGCTTATCGAAAAGCTGGAAGCCGCGATCCACAGTTTCTTCAACGGCAAATAAGGGCCTCGCCCTTACTGTCGCGGGGCGCGTCCGTATCTCCCGTCACGTCGACACGCTCGATGGCGCAAACGGCCCCGCGGCGCTTCACAAAAATTATTCAACCAAACGGTTGACTATCTCAAAGCGTGCGTCTATATTCAACTACATGGTTGAATTAGAGACACCCCAGATGGACGCGGTTTTTCACGCCCTTGGCGACGCCACCCGGCGGCACATGCTTCGCGATCTCGCCGATGGCGAGAAAACGGTAAGCCAGCTGGCGGAACCCTTCGCGATGTCGCTCGCGGCGGCCTCCAAGCACATCAAGGCGCTGGAGAACGCAGGGCTTATTCGTCGAGAGGTGAGGGGCCGCACGCATCTGTGCCGACTAGCCCCTGGACCGCTGGCCAGCGCCCATCAGTGGCTCAGCTTCTACGAGCGCTTCTGGACCGGTCGTCTCGATGTTCTCGAACGCCTTCTTCGCGAAGAGGACGCACGCAAAGCCCAGGATGAGTCCAGGAAATCGCCCAACCCGAAAGAAGGAGACGAGCAATGAACCAGATGAGAACCATCGACGCCTATGGCGAGCTGAGCGAGCCCGCCACATTCACCATCCAGCGCCTCTTGCCCGGCCCCATCGAGCGCGTCTGGGCCTATCTCACCGAGAGTGACTTGCGCCGGCAATGGATGGCCGCGGGCCAGATGGAAATGAAGGCCGGCAGCTCGTTCGAATTGGTCTGGCGTAACGACGAGCTGACGGACCCGCCTGGCCAGCGCCCCGCGGGCTTTCCCGAAGAGCATCGGATGGAGGGCCGGATCACCGAACTCGATCCGCCGCGCAAGCTTTCCATCACCTGGGGAAACACCGGCGGCGTCTCCTTCCTGCTGGAGGCGAAGGGTAACGATGTGCTGCTCACCGTCGTTCATCGCCGCCTGCCGGAACGTGCAATCCAGCTCAACATCACGGCCGGCTGGCACATACACCTCGACCTGCTGGCCGCCCGCCTGGCGGGCAAGACGCCGACCTCGTTCTGGGACGGCTGGAGCCGCCTGCGGGAAGAATACGACCGCCGCCTGCCGGCCTGATGTAACTCGCGGCGGCCATCCCTGAGGTCGCCGCCAGCAACACGAAGCAACGCTGAAACGATGAAACGTGCTTGCATCCCGCAAGCCTGATGGAGGAAGTCATGCGCAAATTGATCGCTGGAATGAAGATTTCCGTCGACGGCAAGATGGAGGGGCCCGAGGGTTATGCCGATTGGGTCGACGCGTGGTCGGACGAATACGGCCTGACGCCGCAAATCGACGCTTGCCTGCTTGGCAGCGTCATGTATGCCGGCTACGAGCGCTACTGGAGCGCCATCCAGAACGAGCCCGACAAGCCGCTGCCGATGACCGGCAAGTTACCGAAGCCGGCCGAGCTCGAATGGGCCAGCTTCGCCGCGCAGACGCCGCATTATGTGCTGTCGAACACAATGACTTCGGCGGCCTGGCCAAAGACGCGCTTCGTGCGGAATTTCGAGGATATCGCTGCGCTGAAACAGCAGCCCGGCAAGGACATCTACCTTATGGGCGGCGCCCGAATTACCGCGAGCCTTATCGATGCCGGGCTGGTCGATGAACTCAGGCTGATCGTCTATCCGCTGCTCGCCGGTGACGGAAAGGCGCTGTTTGGAACGGCGAAAAATCGTCGTGGGCTCGAACTGCGCAAGGTCGAACAGCTTTCGGACGGCCGCGTCGGGCTGGTTTACGGGATCGGCTAAAGCGCGTCGCATTCGATCGGCCTCATGCGACGCGCTTTTTCGCGGCGTGCATTAGCGCCAACGTCAGGCAACGGCACCGCGGCAGGCCCAGGCGACATTGGCAAAGGACCTCGGGCCGTCGGGCCGGCCGGCCTCATAGGCGTCGCGCATGGCGGCGTCGGTGCGCGCCCGCTCTTCCGGATCGAGCGCGGCCACATACTTGCCGAGCGGCCCTTCGCCGGCGGCAATCGGCGCCCAGTAATCACCGAAATTTTGGTAGTCCATGCGGATCATCAACTGGGTTTCCGTAACGTCGCGGAGACCCTGTTCGACAAAGGTCCGTTTCATTTCACCCGGCTGCATCATCGGCTGCGTGCAATAGCGGGCACGCAGCTGGCGTCCGCCTTCACTGAGCACCGCCACCGTGTCGATCATCATGCGCATCCCCGGCATGCCGCCGAGATGGTCCCATACCGTCGCCGCGACGACGCCGCCCGGCCGCACGACGCGGCGCATCTCGGCGACTGCCTTGCCGGCTTCGGGCACGAAATGGAGCACGAGCAGGGCTAGGGCACGGTCGAACGCGCCATCCTCAAAGGGCAGGGCGCAGGCATCCGCCTGACGGATTTTTATCCGCGGATCGGTGTTGCGTCGGATTGCCTCCTCGACGAAAACGGCCGAAAAGTCGATCGCCGCGACCTCGCCGAGGTCAGCGGCCTTGACGAGCGCGAAGGTCAGGCTGCCGGTACCGCAACCGACGTCGAGGATCTTTTCGCCGTCGGCAAGCCCCACGAAGTCGATGAACAGCGGCGCGAGTCTTTGGCTCCAGCGGCCCATGAGCTGCTCATAGCCGGCAGCATGATGAACGTTGAAACTTGAAGTCATCGAAGCCTCCTCCCAAAGCCGTATGCTAGACTTCGGCGGCCGCTGACGAAAGCCACTTTTGGCGCGTGTTGGTTCGGCAGCCCGGAGCGCGCGAAGACATCGCCGGCCGGATTTGATGGCGCCGGCCAGCCAGCCTCCGTGGCCTCGACCACCTATTCGGCGGGCAATCCGCGGCGCTTCCATTCGCTGCGCGGCACCGGATTTCCAACACGAAAGGCAAACGACACGACTCTCATCGCGTCCGGATCGACCTCGCAGCGAAAGCTCAGATCGTACCACTGCCCGTTTGCAGGGAACGGCGCACTGGCGACGTTCATGACCGTGCCGGCCTTCAGCCGATACTCAAGCAGGCTGTTTGGGAAATAGGGGGGCGACGCGTGCACCAATTGCTGTGCGAGTTCCGTGTTGCAGAGCTGACCGATCCGCACGGCGCGCGGCACATTTTTCATCGCGGTTGTCGCTACCGGATCACCGGTTGCTGATTTTGAGAACAATCTCTTCGCTTCCTGAAGCTTCAAGGGCCTTTGCACTTTGGCGACATCCGCTGGCTTGGGCTTCGGCGGCGGTGATGCGCCAGGCGACGGAGCCTGGTCTTTCCCCTCAACCGCTGTCACGGCAGGTGGCTGTGCAAGATCCTGGCTACTGGGAACTTGCGGCGCTGGCGGTTGTTCCGAACCATCCTCCGCACTGTTGCCGTCCAGAGACTTGCGAGGACCGGCGTCCTTCTCACCGAATTGGAAGACAGGTCTCTGCGCGGTGACCTCACGGCTCGTCGGCGTCTCGACCTTGGCTTCCGGCTGCTTTTCCGGCTTGGGCGGTTCAGCGGGGGACGGAGGTTTGGTTTTTTCCGGCGGTTTAGGCGGCGGCACGATATCAACTGCGATGGGCTGCTCCTTCTGCGGCTGCGGGGGCGACAGCGGCAGTGCGGACAAAAGAAGCGCGGCGGCGAGCAAATGCACGACCGCGGAGGCAGGCAAGGCCCACCCGAATACCCGGCGCTGATCCCGTATGTCGTCTCTCATTGTGACCGGTGTGTGGAATGAAATATTGGCGGCATCAAGCATCGATGCCGCCAGACGTCGAAATAACCTGTTGCGAATCGAAAGTCGGCGGCTGCAATGCGGCGCGGCATCCAATCGTGTGGCGTCGGCGTCCGCGCAGGGGACCGGGCCAGCAGCGCATGCATCAAGTCGTCATTTCAGGCGGCTAGCAGGCACGCCCTCCCGGCACGGTGTCGCCGGTTGAAATCACAGGGAAACCGATAGCCCGCCGTCAACCGCCAGCACGTGCCCGTTGACGTAAGCGGCAGCGTCGGAGGCGAGAAACACCACGGCTCCGCCGAGCTCCTCAGGCTGGGCCCAGCGGCCCGCGGGGGTTCGTGCCTCGACCCATTTGGTGAAGGCCTCGTCGTGCATAAGTGCGGTGTTGAGCTCGGTGGCGAAATAGCCGGGGGCGATGGCGTTGACGGTGATGCCGTGACGGCCCAGCTCAGCGGCAGTGGAGCGTGTCAGCCCGTGCAGGCCCGCCTTTGCCGCCACATAGGCGTGAATGGTGGGGCGGCCAAGGATCGCTGCGACCGATCCGGTGTTTATTATGCGCCCGAACTTGTTTGGCAGCATCAGGCGCACCGCGTCGCGCATCATGCGGAAGCAAGCCGACAGATTGACGGCAACCACATGGTTGAAATCCTCGTCCTGCCATTCGACCAGCGGTTTCCGATGCTGGATGCCGGCGTTGTTGACCAGAATGTCGAGGCGGCCGTGGCGTTCGACGATTCCTTCGAGCGACGCCCTTGAGATCGCCGCGTCGGTGACATCGAACGGCAGGGCTTCTGCACCGATCCTTTCGGCCGCCACGGAAAGGGCGGCCACGTCGCGGGCATTGACGATCACCGTCGCACCGTTTTCGGCAAGTGCCTTGGCCATGGCAAAACCAAGACCACGCGAGGCACCCGTGACCAATGCGACACGGCCCTTGAGCGAGAACAATTCCGGCATTGAGATCCCCTATGAAAAGGGCGGGAGTTTCCTCCCGCCCAAAAGCGCTATTTGGCGACGCAGGTGTCGGCTGTCTCCGGAGTGCAGACATCGAGGCCCGTGTAGGTCGGGTCGGCCGGCGGAGCCTTGCCCTCCTTCATGTCCTTCAGCGCCATCATCGTCTTGTAGCCCATCTCGAACGGCCGCTGACCGACCTGGCCAAGGGAGAAACCTTCCTTCATCTGGTCGATCTGTACCGGAAGCGTGTCGGCAACGACAAGGGCCAGGGCTTTCGAGGCGATCTTGTCCTTGTACGGTGCGACCGCGGCGCGGTTGGCGTCGGGGATGAACTGCGGGAAGCCACCGGTTGGGACGAATGCGTCGAGGTTCGGGTTTTTCGCCATGATATCCTCGAACTGTTGCACCGAAAGCGGGAAATCATCGTTGGTGTAGAGCGGACAGCCTTCGATTTCGGTCCAGCCGTTCTGGCCCGTCAGCCGATCCCCGGGCGAGGCCGCCGATTTGGTGCCCGAAAGTGTATCGCGAATGCCCTGCATGCGCTCGTTGTGGTTGGCCGCCGCGGCGCCGCCGGACTGGATGCAGATCGTGCCGCCTTTGGGCTTGATCTGCATGACAAGCTTGGCGAGGTTCTCGCCGATCTCATAATTGTGCGTGCCGATATAGGCAACGCGCAGATCCTTGTTTTCGGGCAGGAGATCGGAGTCCCAGGTGAGGACCGGGATGCCGGCTTCCTTGGCGGCCTGCAGCGCAACCGCCATCGCCGCGGCGTTCGATGGTGACACGGCGATGCCGTCCACCTTCTTGGCCACGAGATCCTGTACGATCTGTACCTGCTCGTCGCCGCCGCCATGCTCGCCGGGGCCGATATACATGCACTCCACGGCGCCATTGGATTCGGCCTCGGCTTTCTTGCAGCCGTCGCGTGCCTGGTCGAAGAAAGGATTGTTCATGTTCTTCGGCACCAGGGCGAAGGTGTATTTCGCCTGGGCGCCGGAAACGGCAAGCACCATTGCGCCAAGCGCGACGGCGGCCGTCAGCAGATGTTTTTTCATGTGACGTTCTCCTCCTTGGTGTGATGTCCCGCAAGCCTCCCGCCGGCGGGTTTCTAGCGGCGTTTTTTGGGCATCAAGACTGCCAGCGACGCGGCGAGAATCGATTTGCCGCCCGTTTGCATGCCCAAGAGAACCGCAAGAACGATGAAGGCGCCGACGAAGGCACCCTGCCAGTTTGAATCGATGCCGGCCATCAGCAGCGCATTCCTGATCACCTCGAGGAAGGCCGAACCGATGATCGCACCGAAGGCCGTGCCGGCGCCGCCCATGAGGCTGGCGCCGCCAATGACTGTCGCGGCGATAACGCGCAGTTCGTAGCCCTGGCCCATGGCATTTATAGCCGAACCGTTATAGCCGAGGAGCAGGAGCGAGGCGAGCGCGGCGGTGAAAGCCGAGAAGACATAGGCCTCGAATTTAATCCAGTTGACCGGAACGCCGGTGAGCCGTGCCGCCTCCTCATTGCCGCCGATGGCGAAGAGATGCCGGGCCCAGGCTGTGAAGTTGAATACGAAGCCGACAATCAGGGCCAGGATCACCATGGTCCAGAACTGTGACGACAGTTCTGGTATCCAATGCGGTGCCCAGTCGTTCGGACCATGCCGCGGCCATTTCCACTGACCGATTGCCTTCACAATCGGAGCATCGGGCCCGAACTGGTAGAGCATCTGGTTGGCCGAGAATACGACCGCCAGCGAGCGCGCGACGGACAGCATGCCGAGGGTGACCACAAAGGACGGCATCCCGACATAGGCGACAAAGAATCCGTTGACCGCGCCACAGGCCAGACCGGAGAAAAGGCCCATGGCGAAGGCGACGTACCAGGGATAATGCCAGGTGAGGAACAGGCCGGCGACGATGACCACGAGACCCATGACGGAGCCGACCGACAGATCGATACCGCCGGTGATGATGACGATCGTCATGCCAAGTGCCATGATGCCGAAAGGTGCGAAATTGCGCGTCACATTGGCGACGTTTTCAGAGGTGCCGAAGCTCGGCTCCATCGCAGTCATCAACATGACGAGCGCGATGAGCGCGATCATCACCCAGAAGGGCTGACTTGAAATCACACGTTGGAGAACTGTTTTTTCCTTGGTCGGGACGAAATCCGACATGGCCGGCCTGCCATGTTCTTCGACTGAGCCCTGAACGCCAACTGACTCCTGAACACTATTCGCCACGGATGGCCCCCGTTATCAGTCCGGTGATTTCCTCGGGCGATGTTTTGTCGGCTGGCTTGTCGGCAACTTTCGAGCCCCGCCTGAGGACGATAATGCGATCTGCCACGGCGAACACGTCAGGCATTCGGTGACTGATCAGCATGACGCCGACTCCTTGTGCTTTGAGGCGTCGGATCAGTTCGAGTACTTCCGCCACCTGGCGCACTGAGATGGCGGCCGTTGGTTCGTCCATCAGCACCAGCTTGGCATTTGAAAGCCGGGTCCGCGCGATGGCGACCGCCTGGCGCTGCCCACCCGACATCTTCCTGACGAGGTCGCGCGGCCGGGTTTCCGATTTGAGTTCCTTGAACAGCGCTGCCGAGCGATCGATCATCGCCTGCTTGTCAAGAATCCTGATCGGCCAGAAGCCCTTCTTGATCTCGCGCCCCAGAAAGACGTTCTGCGCGGCCGTCAGATTATCGGCGAGCGCCAGGTCCTGATAAACAACTTCGATCCCCTTGGCGCGGGCCTGCACGGGCTGGTGGAAGTGGCACACCTCGCCCTCGACTACAATTTCGCCGTCGCTCGGAGGAAAATTCCCGGCCACAGTCTTGACTATCGTCGACTTGCCGGCGCCGTTGTCCCCCATCAGACCAACGACTTCGCCTCGCTCCACCTGGAAGCTGACGTCGGTCAGGGCCTGGATAGCCCCGAAATTCTTGGAGACGTGGCGAACCTCAAGCACCGGCATCGCGGTCCTCCCGGGACAACATTTTATCGGTCTTGTCCCTGGTCTATGCACAGCAGCTAATCAGCGAAACGTATTCAACACAATCATTTATTAGGTCAGGCATTTATTAGGTCAGGCCTCCCGGCAGTGACACGCGTCGTCTTAGGCCGTGACCTTGTAGCTGCTGCAGAACACCGAGGGCTCGGCCGGTCCTTAAGACAATCACCAGGCGATCCTCAGGCTTGCGCCGCTTCATATCCGTTTCGGGTGAAATGAGCAGGCATTTTGCGAGCGGTGCCAACGCCTCGGGTATGGAGCGCGGCAGAACACGGTTTGCGTCATTCAAACACACGAGGACAGTGGCCAAGCCTGTCCCTAGCGTGCGTCGGCCAGAGCGCACGTCAGGAGATGAACCCGCATTCGGGGGAGGCGAGGGTCAAGTATTGAAAATCCGCTCCTTGCCGGCGCTGCACGAGAGGGATATTCGGTCATGAATTTCAAAGGTTTGATCAAGCGTGCCGAGACAGTGGAGAGAGCGTTCAAGGAGCTCGAAACCGATTTGGCGGATGCGTTTAGCGAATGTCTCAATGTGGACGATCAGTCGCCGTTGAACGACGTCACTGTGCCGGATGAGACGGTATCGGATGAGAATCTCGCGACAACGGATGACAGCTCGCAGCTCGAAGCCAATGCGGACGCCTTCGAGACCGCACGACGGCTGTCCCCCCATACGCAAACCCGGCTGGCTGCCTTAAATGCGGTCGATGGGCTCTTTCACGACGCGCAGGAGTATCTGGGGGAGATCAATGCGAAACTGTCGGAGATCGCGACCTCGCATCATCTGACGGGCGAATTCCTGAAACTGCTTCACGGCGACATTCTTCGCGCCAACGAATTGGAGCTGGCAAATACCGGCCTGACCGCGCAGCAAAGGGTGCTGTCCGAACAGCTCCACGATGCAACCAGAAAGCAGCGCGAGCGCGACAGCGCTATCGAGGCCCTGCAGCAGCACGAGGCGAGCCTGGTCGAGGACAAGGAAGCACTTCGCGGCGCGCTGGCTGCGGCAAGGCTGGAACTCGTCGTCGCAGGCAATGCGAGCGCAAAACGCGAGGCCGAGTTCGGCGAGCTTGTCAAAACGCTCTCGGCCAGAGCGGTCGAGGCCAACAGACGCTCGCGCGAGAACGAGATGCTGCGGGAGAAGCATGTCAGTCTGTCGATCGATCTCGACAAGGCGCTGAAACGGGAGGCCGAGGCGCGGCACAGGCTGGACGAACTCTCGACCGTCCATGCCAATGACGCCGCGCAGGTTTCCGAACTGCTGGCCGCGCTTGGCAAGAGCGAGAAAGAGGAAATGCGGCTGCAGAAATCGCTCGATATGGCGCAGACGAAGCTATCGGAAATAACGGAAGCGGCCCGCCTCAGGGACGGTGACAGGGAAGCCGAGCTTGCACGCAGTGTCGCGGAGATGACCGGCTTGCGTTCTGAAATCGAGGACCTTCGATCGCGGCTGGAAGCCGCCTCCAACCACAACAGCGAAGCCGTCACCGAGATCGCCAGGCTCAAGGCTCAAGCGAGCGACGCGGTGGCCGAAAAGCAAATTGTCGAGCAAAAATTGTCCGCTCTCACGAAGGAGAGCGAACACGACAAGATGAACCTTTCCGCGGTCAGCGCGAATTTTTCGCAGCTTTCCCTGCAGCAGGCATCCGAACAGATACAGTTCGACGTCCAGCGGCAGGAATGCGAGGATCTGCGAGCCGAAGTCGCGTCGCTTCAAGCCCGGGTCAAGGAACTGTTGCCCTATGAGCGGCTCCACAAGGCCACCAACGCCAGACCGCGTGAAGACGGCGTGGTCGAGATCACCGCCGCGGTGGCGGAGAAGGCCCGCGCCAGCAGGCGGCGCCTTCGCCTGCGCGCTGCTTCGTAGCTCAGGCGCGGCTGTCTGAATTTCGACTGGTGCGAAGCGAACATCCGTCGATGGAAGCGATCCTTGGGGCTGGCCTCCCCTGCGTCAGGCTGCAATAGTGCACGCCGGTGAGGCGGAGGGGGCTGAGCGTGCGGCTATTCACAAACCGGAACCACCTCCGTTGGAGGTTGGCCGTCATCGCAATCATGGTGCTTTCGCCGAAGGCGGCGTCGGCCGACACCATTACGCCCGACCGGGTCGCCGCGGCCATTGCGAAGCTCGAATTGCTTGCCGAAGGCGTCGTCGCGGATGGTAGCGTGCCCGGTCTGGCCATCGGCGCCGTGCACGGCGACGAGGTGATCTTCCTCAAGGGGTTCGGGCATCGCGAAGCCGGAAAACCGGAGATCGTCGATGCTGACACGGTCTTCCAGATTGCCTCGCTCTCCAAGCCGGTCTCCGCCACCGTCGTGGCGGCGCTGGTCAGCGACGGGATCGCTTCGTGGGATTCCAAGATCGCCGACCTCGATCCGGCTTTCCGGCTCGCTCAGCCCTATCCGACCAGCGAACTCACGGTCCGCGACCTGTTTGCGCACCGCAGCGGGCTTCCCGGCACCGCCGGCGACGACCTCGAGGACATCGGCTATGACCGCGCGGAGATCCTGCGCCGGCTGCGGTTCGCGTCGCCGTCATCGAGCTTTCGTGCGGGCTATTCCTACAGCAATTTCGGACTGACCGAGGGTGCGGTCGCGGCCGCGAAGCCGACGGGTAAATCATGGGAAGAGGTCGCCGAAGAGAAGCTCTACCGTCCGCTTGGAATGGCCTCGACCAGCTCCCGTCATTCGGACTTCATCAAGCACGCCAACCGCGCCGAGCTCCACGCCAAAATCGATGGCGCCTGGATCGCGAAGGTCCAGCGCTATCCGGATGCGCAGGCGCCAGCAGGCGGCGTCAGCTCCACCGCACGCGACCTCTCGCAATGGATGCGCCTTGTGCTCGGCAACGGGGTCTATGCCGGCAAGAGACTCATTGCCGCCGATGCGCTGGAACAGACACATATTCCCTTGACGGCTCGCGGCAAGAATCCCGTCTCCGGAGGCGAGGCCTTCTACGGCCTCGGCTGGAATATTGAATTCGGCCGGCACGGGCTGATCTGGGGTCACGCGGGCGCCTTCAGCACCGGCGCACGCAGCCTGGTGATGCTCTTCCCCGAGGAGAAGCTTGGCATCGTCGTCGTCGCCAACGCCTTTCCGACAGGCGTGCCGGAGGGGCTGTCCGACAGCTTCGCCGATCTCGTTTTCGACGGAACGCTGGGGAAGGATAAGGTAAAGGCATGGAATAATATCTATGCGAGCATGTTCGGCCCGGTGATTGCGGCGGCCAAGGCCACCTATGCCGCGCCGCCCTCTCCAGCAAGTCCAGCCGAGCCGGCTAGTGCCTATGCAGGCCGTTACTTCAACGATTTCTTCGGCGATGCTATTGTATCGGGCGAAGGAGACACTCTTGTCCTCAAGGTCGGGCCTGCCGGCGCGCGGTCCTATTCGCTGAAGCATTTCGACCGCGACCTCTTCGTGACCTTCCCCGATGCCGAGATGCCGGACAGGCCCTCGGCCGTCAGCTTTGCCGTCGGCCCCGACGGCAAGGCGTCGGCCATCACCGTCGAATTTCTCGACGACAATCATCTCGGCACGCTGCAACGCGTGGGAGATTAGAGCACTTCCAGGAAAGTCCGGAGCGGCTTTCCGTCCATAATTGCGTAAAAACAGATATTTGGAGCGGGTCAGCGACTATCAAAAGCTGAACCGCTTTAGGTCAAAATTCAATCAGCGGGCTGCCGCCAACAGCCGAGATGGTCAAAAAGCAGTCAAGCTTATTATGGTAGGAATCGCCGATAGCGGATTCGACAAATCATGCAAAGACCGACTAACGAGACCAGTCGGCTTTCGTCCCAAATTGGAGACCAGCAGGTGGCCTGGGTGCAGAATTGGGTCTGGCTAGTTAATTGGAACCCGCTGATCGATGAACTCGGTCACATGGCTGGCGAGGCCCTTGATGTCGGATTGCGTAGGATTCTCGAAGACGAGCTCAAAGAAACCGATACAGATGCATCTCCACAGCGATGGGCATCGTGCCATTTCGATGGTCCCCGACCGATTGCCGCTTTGTTCGGAATTGATCAAGGAACAGACATTTTACTCGTTCGGATCGAGGTGCCAGACAACCTTTCTGTACGCGCCGAGACAACACTTGATCTGATGAAGTCATACGCGTTTGTGGCGCTTGACTGATCGTCCGCAATGGGGTCGAACCTGGTCGTTGAGTGTTTGGCTCGTTCTCAACTCAAAGGCGCCGGGCCGAACTGGAGCAGTTTGAAGCAATCGCCGCTTCCTGACTTCAACTGCGTCAGAAAGGGTTTCGACCGGTCGAGCCATTCCTGGTGCGATCTGGCATCGGCTTCGATTTCATTGGCCGGTGCAAGCTTGACGAAGCCGCGCCCCGTGCTGAAAAGCCAGCACGCGCGGGCGAGAAACCGCCTGCTGCGCTGGCGCAGGAGGTCGGCATCATAAAAGACGTCGAGCACCTCCTGCTTGATCTTCCGTTCCTTTTCGGGATTGGCGATCGCAACCTCGATCGGCTCGCCGCCGATTGCATCCTGCAGGTCCTTGTAATCCAGAGCGATCTGGGTAGTGGCATATTTGATGTCGCTCTCGTCCCGGACGATGTTGAACCATAGCGTTGGGTTGAGCTCGTTGACAACGAACGATGCTTCGAAATCGCGTGACAGATTGAGAATATCGAACCCCTGAACATCGACGTCGCGCTCGACCAGAAGGATCTGCGAAACCTGCTTGGCGAGCCCCGTTCCCTGGGCGCTGACAGCGGCGTTGTCACCGCCGTGTTCCGGACTGGCATAGGCACCGCCATCATCCAGCAGCGCGTCGAATTCGCCGAGGGCCTCCACGACAGCGCTGCCGCGGGCAACACGCGCCGCCAGTTTGGCGAGAACCTGCTGGAGCTCCGTTTCGCGTTTGCGCTGGTCCTGATAATTCTGCTGGAAAAAGAAGATGAACAGGGACACGCCAATCCCGATCAGGATCACGCCCAGCTGCGAAAAGATATTGCGATAATATTCCAGCAGCTTTTCACGATGGCGTACGTCGTCACGCACACTGTGCGCCACGCGAAGATTGACGATCAGCGAAACGACCAGGAGCCCGGCGCCGACCAGGATCAGGCCACCGATCAGCAGGTAGCCATGTCGTGAGTTGAAGTCCATTGCTTTGCCGCGCTCCCGAAACCCCAGACAGCGCAGACTAATACCATTCCGCCTCAACACCTACGATCATCCCCACCATTCGGCCACTGTTCTTACAGCCAGGACTATGCTCGCCATCCGCCTCGTTTCGTGGCGGTCTTCTCGCAGCCGGATTCAGGCCGCGTGCTTGGAACCAATGACGGGCGAGACTGTTCAGCTATGACTTTGATACGACGCCGACGTGCCCGGCCGGCTGGGCATGCGGCGATCTTGAGGAGTTCTCATCATGAAGATTTCGTCCAGATTTCGTTCAGTCGCAGTTGCCGTCATCGCTGCGGCGGCAGTTAGCTTTGCCAGCGTCGCGCATGCCGACAGCGGTACGATCCGCTTCGCCGTCTACAAGGCGGCCTTCTTCATCGGCGGCTCCGGAGGCGAGGGCACACTGACCTTCCATGGTCGCCGATATCCCATCTCGGTCGGCGGCATCTCGGGCGGCCTCGCCTTCGGCGCCTCCAAGACCTATTTCAAAGGTACCGTGCGCCACATACGCCGCGCCCGGGATGTGACGGGGGTGTACGGTGCAGCGGGCGGTGGCGGCGCGCTCGGCAAAGGAGCCCAGGTGATCGTCATGACCAATGACAAGGGTGCCCAACTCGAACTCACGGGCAGGCAGGTAGGCCTGCAAGTCAATGCCGATCTCAGCGGTATGAGCATCTCGCTGAAATAAGGACAGTCACTGCATTCGTTATTCCTTGGATGGGCCGGATTTGGCCGCTCCAAACCGCAACCCATCCATCAGCAGCGACACCAATCGGCGCGAGCGGTCGCGCCAGTCCTTGGTGTCCGGGGCCGAATAGATGCCGCCCAGCGCATGCAGCACGTCGGAGGCATCGACATCGCCGCGGATCGAGCCGTCGGCGACCGCAGCATCGATCAGCCGCCGCAAGGCGAGCGTCACCCTGCCGGAAACGTCGGAGAACAGGGTTGAGTTGGTCGTGAGCAGGATGCGCAGGCTTGTCGACAGCCCGCGCTTGGTGGCGATGTAGTCGACGAAGCGCTGCATCCATTGTTCGAGCGCCATGTCGGGCGCATGATCGCGGGCGAGTTCGTCGGCCGCCTGGCACAGTCCTTCCACTTCGCGCCGATAAACCACCTCGACCAGGTGCTCGCGGGTTGGGAAATGCCGGTAGAGCGTGCCGATGCCGACGCCGGCCTGGCGCGCAATCTCCTCCAGCGAGGCATCGACGCCTTGCGCGGCAAAGGCTTTTGCCGCGACCTCGACCAGAGCATCGCGGTTGCGCTGCGCGTCGGCCCGCAGCCGCTTTGCAACGGCGGCTTCGGTTTTGTCTCCAGAAATGACGGGCGGCTCCGCGGCCAATTTTTTCTCCAGTGCTGATCCGAAGCATACCCGGATAGGCAGGCCCCGTTTCAAGAACGCAGACGCTTCCACCTTCGTTACGTCTCCGGCAAATATAATCGCAAGTAAACATAATCACAGGATCGAATCTGGGCCGGCGTTCCGGCAGGCGAGGCATCTTGCCCGCCTCCGGTGCACGGCCCGTGGATGACGTCCGGTGGATGACGACGGAGGATATTTCCTCGCGGCCGGCACTCGTCATCTGTTCGGCCGATGCCGTGGGGCAAAAATGAGCCCATGTTGAGCACGATCCCCTCAGGATCATTGGACTGTCCTGCCCCTACAGACAGTTCAGAGAGCACCACCGGCTTGGGCCGGTGGTGCTTTTTTGTCTCCAGACATGACGGCCGGCTGCCCTGCCAATTTCCTCCAATTTTGATCATTTTCGATCCGGGGCTTGAACAGGGCGGAGCAGGCCCTTAGGTAACAAACGGAGGCGCCTCCGATTGTGGAGCGCCTTTCTCATGTAATCACGGGATCGGGTATGTCACGTCTTTCGACCTCCCAAGTCGCAGCCCCGGAGCTCGCGCCAAGTCGAACCGACCCCCTCTGCCCTGCCGGGCACTTCCCCCAAGGGGAAGATAGCCTTCACCTAGCCATAAGCTGACCTTGCCGCTCGCCGGCCGGGCACCAGATCATCCCCTCCCGCGTCAAGCAACTGGAGCCAGACGCCCCATGACAAGCAAAACCCGAACTCCAATCCAACTTCGAATCAACGGACATCGACATGAGCTGGAGGTCGAACCGCGCGTTACCCTGCTCGACGCCTTGCGCGACCATCTCGGGCTGACCGGCACCAAGAAGGGCTGCGACCAGGGCCAGTGCGGCGCCTGCACCGTTCATATCGACGGCCAGCGCGTGCTGGCCTGCCTGACGCTTGCCACTCAGGCTGAAAGCAGGGACATCACCACCATCGAAGGGCTTGCCGGGGAGGATGGCACGCTGCATGCGGTGCAGGCCGCCTTCCTCGAACAGGATGCCTTCCAGTGCGGCTATTGCACGCCGGGCCAGATCATGTCGGCGGTCGCCTGCATTCGCGAAGGCCATGCCGGCTCGGATGAGGAGATCCGCGAATACATGGCCGGCAATCTCTGCCGCTGCGGCGCCTATCCGCATATCGTCGCCGCCGTGCGCCAGGCGGCCATGGAGGCCGCGTCATGAGGGACTTTTCGTATCTCCGCGCCGGCTCCGTCGATGCAGCCCGTGAGGCAGCAGCACTTCCCGGCGCCATGCTTCTGGCCGGCGGCACGACGCTTGTCGATCTCGCGAAATGCGGCGTTGCCGAACCCGAGACCGTGGTCGACATCACCCATCTCAAAGGACTGGACACGATTGCCGTTGATGACCGGGGCGCCACGATCGGCGCGCTGGCCAGGATGAGCCGCGTCGCCGACCATGCCGATATCAAGAGCCGGTTCCCCGCAGTCTCGGAAGCATTGTGGCAGGCGGCATCGGCGCAGCTGCGCAACATGGCGACGATCGGCGGCAATCTGATGCAGCGTACACGCTGCCCCTATTTCCGCGATCCGGCAAATTTCCCCGCCTGCAACAAGCGCTCGCCCGGCAGCGGCTGCTCGGCGATTGGCGGGGTCACCCGCGGCCATGCCGTGCTCGGCACCAGCGAGGCCTGCGTCGCCACCTATCCCGGCGACCTGGCGGTTGCACTCGTCGCCTTCGACGCGATCGTCCATCTCGGCGACCGTCAGATCGCCGTCGATGATTTTTTCCTGTTGCCGGGCAGCACACCCGAAAGGGAACATGCGATCGAGCCCGGCGAGATGATCACCGCGATCGGCATTCCCGCTTCGGCGGCCGCCCGCCGCTCGACCTATCTCAAGGTCCGCGACCGCCAGTCCTATGAATTCGCCGCGGCAAGTGCCGCGGTCGGCATCGAATTCGAGGCCGACGGAAGGACGATCCGCGATCTGCGCGTCGCGCTTGGCGGCGTCGCCACCAAGCCATGGCGCGCCCTTGCCGTCGAAGAGGCGCTGAAAGGCAAAGTGCTCGAGCCGGAGGTCGTCAGGCAAGCCAGCCTGCTCGCCGTCGAGGGCGCCGTCGACCATGGCGCCAACCACTACAAGATCGAACTGGCGCCGCGCGTCGTCGCCCGCGCCATCCTCAAAATGGGAGAAACGGCATGACCGTTCACGAGTTGAGAACAAGACCCGGCGATGCCAAACGCGGCGACGCTTCGGACGGTGCCGTCCTCGCCGACCAGGTCGGCGGCCGGCTGTCGCGCGTCGACGGCCCGGCCAAGATCACCGGTGCCGCCAAATACGCCGTCGAGCAGCAGCTCGAGGGGCTTACCCATGCGGTGCTGGTCGAGAGCACCATTGCCGCCGGCCGGGTGCGTTCGATCGACACGGCCGCGGCCAAGGCGTCGCCCGGCGTGCTGCTGGTGCTGACGCCCGACAATATCCTGCCGCTGAGAACCGCAACGGACTGGCTGGGCACGCCGCCGCCGGACGTCGCTTATTGCCCGCTGGCGCGCGACATCACCTTCAGCGGCCAGCATGTCGCGGCGGTGGTGGCCGAGAGTTTCGAGCAGGCGGTCGCCGCCGCGGCGCTGGTCAAGATCGCCTATGACGAGGCGCCGGCGATCGTCGACCTCAGCGATCCAAAGGCCGGCGACGGCATCCCCGTCGATGCGATGACCAAGGAATGGGGCGAGGCGGAGACAGCGTTCGCCTCGGCTCCGGTCAGGATCTGCAACGCCTACAACACGCCGCGCGAATACCAGGCGCCGATGGAGCCGCATGGCCTGATCGCAAAGTGGCAGGGCGACCAGCTGACGGTCTGGGAGCCGAGCCAATGGCTCGACGGCATGGCGCGGACCTATGCCGAATGGTTCGGCGTGCCGTTCGAGAATGTACGACTGGTCTCGCCTTATATTGGCGGCGGCTTCGGCTCCAAGGCGTTTGCCTATGGCTACGGCGCTGTAGCGGCAGTCGCCGCGAAAATGCTGGGACGGCCGGTGAAGCTGGCGGTCACCAGGCCGCAGACCTTCACCGCCTATGGCGGACGGGCGGCGACGCGCCAGACCGTGGCGCTCGGCGCCAACGCGGAGGGCCAGATCCAGTCGATCGTGCATCGCGGCGTCAACGAGACCTCGGTCGACGGCATGTGGGTCGAGCCGCTCGGCTCGGTCACCTCGGTCATGTACGCGACGCCGAATTTCTCGTCGCGGCAGAACGTCGTGCGGGTCAACACGGTGGTGCCGGGGGCATTGCGCGCGCCGGGCGAGAACCCGAGCGCCTTCGGCATCGAAAGCGCCATCGACGAGCTCGCCTATGAGGTCGGTATCGATCCGCTGGAAATCCGGCTCAGGAATTATGCCGAGCAGGATCCGCATGCGAAGAAGCCGTGGTCGACACGGCAGCTGCGTGAGGCCTTCGCGGCCGGCGCCGAAGCCTTTGGCTGGTCGAAGCGGAACCCCCGGCCGCGTTCGATGCGCGACGGCAACCAGCTGATCGGCTGGGGTGTCGCGGCAGGCACCTATCCGGTGCGGCGCGCCTATGGCGAGGCGGTCGTGCGCATTCTCGCCGACGGCTCGGTCGAGGTCGAAAGCTCATCGATCGACATGGGGCAGGGCACCTACACGATCCTGGCGCAGACCGCCGCCGAGGTGGTGGGCGTGCCGGCGGAAAACGTCGTCGTCAAGCTTGGCGATTCCCGCTATGCCCGTGCCGGCGTCACCGGCGGTTCGCGGCTGGCCGGGGTGATGACCGGCGCCGTCCACAAGGCGGCGAGTGCCGCGCTCGACCAGCTGATCGGGCTCGCCATCAGCGATCCGGCTTCGCCGTTCCATGCGCTGCAGGCCAACACGCTCGTCGTCGCCAATGGCCGCATCGCCTCGCCGCGCGGCAACGGCCCTGAAGTTTCCATCGCCGAACTGCTCAGGAGCGTCGGGCGCGAGCATATCGAGGCGAAGGGCGACACCATGCCGGCCAATTCGACGGTCGAGGACCGCTACAAGAACTACACCACCATAGCCATGGCGCTGCCACACACCGAGGGCGACTATTCCCGCCACAGCTGGTGCGCGCATTTCATCGAAGTCCGTGTCGACGAGGACTTTGGCACGGTTCGCGTCTCCCGCGTGGTGTCGGCGCTGGATTCGGGCCGGCTCTACAATCCCAAGCTCGCCGAAAGCCAATGGAAGGGCGGCATCATCATGGGCATCGGCCAGGCGCTGCTCGAGGAGGGCATCGTCGACCGCCGGCATGGGCGCATCGTCAACGACAATTTCGCCGACTATCTCATCGCCACCAATGCCGACATTCCCGACATCGAGGTGATCTCGGTCGGTATTCCCGATCCGCATTCCTCGGCGCTTGGCGGCAAGGGGGTCGGCGAGCTGGGCATTGTCGGCGTGGCGCCGGCGATCGCCAACGCGGTATTCCACGCCACCGGGAAAAGGGTGCGGGACCTGCCGATCACGCTGGAGAAGCTGATTTAGGCGGAGGTTGGGACTGTCGGCGCATTGGCGATTGTCAAAAGCCGAGGTGACGACCGATCTCCCCACGAGAGGGGAGATCGGCAGCTTCAACGCTCTGCCTTTTTCAGGCTCACCACGACAGACTGAACGCGAGCTTGCCGAAATGCCGGCCGCCGGCTGCCATGTGGGCGTAGGCCTCGGTCGCCTGGTGCTGGCTGTAGACAGTGTCGATGACCGGATCGATACGGGCGGCGCCGATGGCGCGCGCCGCGTCGCACAGATCGGATACCGAACCGGTGTTGTTGCCCACAACCTTGAGTGCCTTGATGATGATCGGCAGCAGGTTCGTGGTGGCCTCGGCGCCGGTGACGAAGCCGATGGCGAACACCGTGCCGCCGGGCGCCGCGGCATTGATGGAGCGGGCGAAGGTGGCCGAGCCGCCGGTTTCGACGATCAGATCGGCGCCGAGGCCGTCGGTCAACTCGAGCACCTTGGCGTCCCAGTCCGGCGTCTCACGATAATTTATGAGATGATCCGCACCCAAGGCCTTGGCGCGGGCCAGCTTTTCGTCAGACGACGAGGTGATGATGACCGTGGCGCCGGCTGCCTTGGCCAGCTGCAGGGTCAGGATCGAGACACCGCCGGTACCGAGCAGGACGACGACCGACCCCGGCCCGGCATCGGCGGCGCGAAGCGCATTCCACGCGGTGGTGCCGGCGATCGGCAGCGTCGCTGCCGCTTCGAAGGACAGATGCGCCGGCATCGGCACGACGGCATTGGCCGGCAGCGCGACATATTCGGCGAGCGAGCCGGGCAGTGTCAGCCCGCGCATCTCTCTGGTCTCATAAGGCCGCGGACGGCCGCCGATCCAGCGCGGTTTTGCATGGGCGATGACGCGGTCGTTGATGGCGAGCCTCGACACGCCCTCGCCGATGCCGACGATCTCGCCGGCGCCGTCGACGACGGGAATGAGCGGAAAGCTCGGACCTGGATAGTTGCCGCTCGCTATCGCGACATCGACAAAATTGAGGCTTGCGGCGCGCAGGCGGATCAGCACTTCGCCGCGTTGCGGTTCAGGCGTGGGAACGGTGGCCGCGCGAAACGCGTCCAGTCTCGGGGCAGTCAGTTCGATCGCTTTCATGTCTCACTCCGGTTGATGGCCGATTGACGGGCCGGGATTGAGTGAAACTAGCTGCTGCGCTATTGGTATATAATCCTTGGCTTTTACATTTGAGCTCTGCACCTGATGCAGCAATCGCACGAACCGGCAGCATTGGTCGAAATGGCCGCCTTCGCGGCAATCGCTGAAGCACGCTCCTTCACCAGGGCGGCTGCTCGCATCGGCCGCGACGCGACGATCCTGTCGCGGCGCCTTGCCTCGCTGGAAGAGCGGTTGGGCGTGCGCCTGCTGCACCGGACGACACGAAGCGTGTCGCTGACCGAGGCGGGTTCGGAATTTCTCATCCGGGTCCGCGCCATCCTGGCTGCGGTCGACGAGGCCGAGGCTGTCGCGTCGGCGCATGCCGGCGGCGGGCCGCGCGGCGTGCTGCGGCTGGCGCTGCCCGGCTCGTTCGGGCGCATGTGGATCGGCCCGCTGCTGCCCCAGTTTCTCGCCGAATTTCCCGACGTTCGTATCGAGGCCGAGTTCTCCAACCGCTTCGTCGATCTCGTCGCCGAGAATTTCGATGTCGCCGTGCGTCTCGGCGCGCTGGAGGATTCGCGGCTGGTGGCGCGCAAGGTCGCTACACGGCGGCGGCTGCTGTGCGCCGCGCCGTCCTACCTCGCCCGCCGGGGCACGCCGACTGCGCCGGAGGCGCTGCTGGAACACAGCTGCCTGGGCTTCTCGGGTTTCCAGACCTTTCCGGCCTGGGAGATGACCGACAGTTCGGGTCGCCGCATCAGTATCGAGGTCTCCGGGCCGCTGGTCACCGACGACGCCGAGGTGCTGGTCGAAGCCGCCGTGCAAGGCGTCGGACTGATGATGAGCACGGATTGGCTGGTCGGACGCGAGCTCGCCGACGGCCGTCTGGTGCCAGTGCTGGAGGACTGGACGCTTGCCGACGAGGGCGCCGTCTATGTCGTCATGCCTTCGGCCAAGGGGCAAGCCGCCAAGACACGTGCCTTCGCCGACTGGATCGGCAAACGCTTTGCGCCGGTCCCGCCGTGGCGGAGGTGAGGGTGGGTCGCGGCGCGTGGAGCGTCAGCGCCGTCTCTCGTAGGGAAGGCGTCGGCGATCTATGTGAGACGACCTCCTCTGGCCGCTTCGCAGCCATCTCCCCCTCGAGGGGGAAGATTACGCGCTCAGCCGCCTCCACCACCCTGCTTGATGAAATGACCGAGCAGATCCATCGGCACCGGAAACACGACCGTCGACGAGCGCTCACCGGCGATGTCATGGAGAGCCTCGAAATAGCGTAGCTGCATGGCCTGCGGTGCTTCGGCCAGCATCTTGCCGGCCTCGACGAGCTTTGCCGCCGCCTGCTGTTCGCCGTCGGCATTGATCACTTTCGCACGCCGCAGCCGTTCCGCCTCGGCCTGCTTGGCGATGGCGCGGACCATGTTCTCGTTGAGGTCGACATGCTTGATCTCGACATCGGAGACCTTGATGCCCCAGGCATCGGTGCGCTGGTCGAGAATCTCCTGGATATCGCTGTTGAGCTTGTCACGTTCGGCCAGCATTTCGTCGAGCTCATGCTTGCCGAGCACCGAGCGCAACGTGGTCTGTGCCAGCTGGTTGGTGGCGGTCATGAAGTCTTCAACCTGGATCACCGCCCGCTCGGCGTCGACGATACGAAAATACAGCACCGCGTTGACCTTCACCGAGACGTTGTCGCGCGAGATCACGTCCTGCGGCGGGACGTCCTGGACCACCACTCGCAGGTCGACCTTCACCATCTGCTGCACGAAAGGGATGAGGATGATAAGGCCGGGGCCCTTGACTCCGGTGAAGCGGCCGAGCGTGAAGACCACGCCGCGCTCATATTCCCGCAGGATGCGAATGGCCGCGGACAGGAACATGACCACGACGAGCGCTGCTGCCAGATAGGCCACATAACCGATGATCATTGCCTTGCTCCATCGCTTCTCACATTGCGGCGCCGTATCGTCAGCACGAGATCCCTGACATCGGCCACCTCGACGCTGTCGCCCACTGCAAGCGGTTCGTCGGCTTTTGCCCGCCAGCGCTCGCCCCGGGCGAGCACGTGGCCCTCGCTGCCCTGCCAGTCGAGGACCTCCGCCGGCAGCCCTTGCATGGCCTGTGCGCCAACACGCGGAACGTTCTTGCGGGCCGCCCACAGATAGCTGCCGGTCAACAGCGCCAGGCCGAGCGTCAGGACGGCGGCGGTGCCGATAACGGCCCACGACATCTCGAAGCCGGGCCCCTCGATCCTGAGCAGCATGGCTGCGCCCAGCAGAAACGCAGCCACGCCTCCCAGCCCAAGGACCACAGTCGGGTTCAAGGCTTCGACGACCAGGAAGATGATGCCAAGCAGCATCAAGGCAAGGCCGGCATAGCTGATCGGCAAGAGATTGAGCGCATAGAGCCCGAGCAGAAGGCAAATCGTGCCGATCACGCCGGGCGCGACCGCGCCCGGGCTCGTGAATTCGAAGACGAGGCCATAGACGCCGACCAGCATCAGGATGACGGCAATATTCGGGTCCGTGATGACGGCGAGAAGCCGGATGAGCCAGCCTGGCCCGAGCGTTTCGACCGGCAGCCCCTTCGTCGCCAATGCCTCTTTTTTGCCGGCGATCTCGACGGTCCGGCCGTCGGCCAGTTGAAGCAGTTCGGTGGTGTCGCGGGCGACGAAGTCGATGACATGCTGCTGCAGCGCCGCGCCGGCCGACAGGCTGGCCGCCTCGCGCACGGCCTTTTCTCCCCATTCGGCATTGCGCCCGCGCAATTCAGCCAGGCTGCGGATCAGGGCAACGGCGTCGTTCGTCGCCTTGGCGATCATCGCATCGCCCGCGGGTGCGTTCTTCTTGTCCTTGTCCGCCTCCGGGCCATCGTTCTTGCCGCCGGGAAACGATGGCAGCGGCCCGCCCATCTCGATCGGCGTTGCCGCGCCCAGATTGGTGCCGGGCGCCATCGCCGCCAGATGGGCGGCGTAGAGGATGTAGGTTCCGGCGCTCGCCGCATGCCCGCCGGCCGGCGCGACATAGCCGATGACGGGAACCGGCGAGGCGAGAATGCCGGCGATCATCTCGCGCATGCTGGTGACCAGCCCGCCGGGCGTATCCATCTGCAGGATGAGAGCCTGGGCATTTCGGTCCGCGGCCACCGCCAGCGCTTCCTCGAGCTGCCTGGCACTCGCCGGACCGATGGCGCCGTCTATCTCGACGCGCAACACAATTTTCTCCCGGCCGTCCGCCTCTCCGGTTGCTGAAGAGGGACAAACGGCCGCAACAGCCACGAAAGCCGCGGCAAGCAGGACCGCACGCGCGAGTTTCACGCTCAAAGCTCCACATCTAGGAATATGGGCTGGATTTTGCCGAAATCCATGACGCGGCGCGCGGCGGGTGACGCATCGCACGGTCCTGCTGGATGTCGGCCTGCTCAGCGGCGGCTACGGCACCGTAGAAGCTCCGCCAATCGGGCACGTTCCGCGTCTATGAAGATCCCGACGACATGCTGCGCCATGTCGACGAAGTCGGCGGCCGCACATGAAGGCGACCGGCGGGCTGTCGCCGTCATTCGATCACACCTATGTTTTGCGCATTGGAGCCATCTCTGGCGGGCTTCTATTGCGCGGCGTCCTCCTGGATTGTCTGTTCCTGGATACGGGCGGGTGCCCCGAGACACTGATCGTAGCCGATGGTGCAATTATTCAGACATTCGTTGCGCCCCTGGATGGATTTGACGCTGTTGTAGTCGATCGGCACAGCCTGGCATTTCTTCTGGCACGCCTGGTCCTTCTCGGCGCAATTTGTGCCGTGGCCCTTAGGGTACTTCTTCGTGGTCGCTTCAGCGTTCAATGGCATGACGGCCAGCAGCGCCAGCAGCGTCGGTATCAGTCGGAGCATACGCATGGATCCTCCCTTGCGCGTTAGACCCTCTACACTTGGAGGCAATGTTAGCGCGCCACTTCCGCTGGCCACATCACCCGTGCGGGGGATGGACGGCAGCGGGGCCGCCGCTAGCCCAGGCAATTTCCCCGTGGTCGGTTCTGATCGTCATCGCTCCGGCCGGCAGCCGATCACAAAACGCGACGACGTTCAGGCAGTCATATCGCGCGCTGGGCACGATCAGACCGTCATAATCGAGGAAATGCGCGGCCTCGCCGATGTCTTGCGACCTCGGATATTCGGCGTGCTTTTCCTGATACGAAAGCTGCCCGTAGCGCGCGGTGTCGAGGCCAAGGGTCTGCAAGGCCGCCAGGTCGAGCAGTCTGAGCGTCCGGTCCAAAGCAAGATCGATCTCGAAGAGATTGTATCTGACGCGCGAAGGGACCACTGGCTGCCCCCGCGTCAGGTGGAATCTCATCTCGCTCAAGGCACCTTCGCGCTCTTGCGAAGTGTAGAGCACGTCGAACGTTCCATCGTCCCAACGGCCACCGGAGCTCGAGCACTGGATCGGGCTGCGGCCCTGGCGCACCACACGCCAAACCGTCCCGGAGTATTCGACCGGAACTATTGCCTCGATAGCGTCGATGAGCCGGCTATCGCGTCGTTTCCGCCCGGCGATCGCCAACTAGAGAAAGACCTCGTTCTCAAGCCGATCGATGACTTTGAGCACGTCGAGAGCACGGTCGTCGTGAATGAGATCTATCGCCCTTTCACCGTTCAATTGCGGGTGGCGAGCGTAAAGCCAGGTGCGGATATCACTTGGCTCGTAGAACTCCTGCAGACGGCCGACGATATAGTGCAGGTCCGATAGAATGAGCTCGCTGCGCGGCTGGGGCTTGATGTCGCCGGCCTTCCACCTCGAAACCGTGGCCTTGGACACGTCGGTGATGTTTGCAATATCGGTTCCCTTGAGGCCGCCAAACGTACCCAATTCGTCCAGGAACCTGGGGACCGCCCGCAACGCCGTGCTCATGCTTTTCTCTCCGGCTGCCGAGCCACTTCGCGTCGGACCAGCCCTTCAATTGCGCTGTCGCATTTCGGTTTCATAAAAGGAAAATATGAAACAGGAATGTTAATGTCAATCACCCGTTCGGTGCGAAGGCCCCCTGGAGCCAGCACTTCAGGCCTGAAGTAGCGCCAGCTCTTCCGCGCTCAGATGGCGTGCTTTGCCTTTGGCAAGCTCGCCGAGCTGCAATTGGCCGATCGCCACCCGCACCAGGCGCAGCACCTCGATATCGTAGGCGCCAAGCAGCCGGCGGATGTGGCGGTTGCGGCCCTCGTCGAGCACGATCTCCAGCCAGGCGGTGCTGGTGCCGCTTCCACTCGATCGAAAATCAATCGCCTGAATTGCTACAGCGCCCTGTCGCCGGTAATGCCACGGGACAATTTGTTTTGTATAGTCCTGATGCCACGTGGCCGACGATGGTTCGATGACTTGGGAAGGGAAGATCATGCGAAGCGGATTGGCGAAATTCGTCGTGGCGGGTTGCGTCGCCGCTCAGGTCGTCCTGCAAGCGGCGCAGCCGGCGTTTGCCGCGCCGTGCGGCTGGACGGCGAAACTGGAGGAAGAGGAGGGCGGCAAAGTGCTGATGGCGTCGGTCTGCGGCGGATCGAATGGCGGCGCCCAGCTGACGCTGGCCTGTTTCGGCAAGCCGACGCTGAGCTATGATTTGGGCGACAGCGGTCCGCAACTGGAACCCGGCATCGCTTCGTTCGCGTTCAAGGCCGGCGGCAAGGCGGTGACCAAGACGCTTCAACTCGAAGAAATGTACAACACCTTCACCGTGGAATTGAGCAGCACCGACCCGCTGTTGGCCCTGCTGCGCTCCAAGGGCGAGGTCACGGTCGCCTCGGGCAAATATGGCGAGAACAGCTTTCCGCTTGCCGGCTCATCCGCCGCCATCGGCAAGGTGCTGGCCCAGTGCGGCAAAGCCAAGGCTTCTGCCGACAATGACAACTGATGAACCCCTTACATTTCAATTTGAATCGCGCGAGACGTTGGTTGCGAAGATAGAGCGTGATCCCGCTAACCTCGATCCCTGGACAGGGCTTGTCGAACTGGAGGCCGAGGAAAGCAGCCTGGACACCGCGGTGTCGGTTCTCTTGCGGGCAATTGATGCTGTATCCGACAGGGAACAGCTTTGGCGATTTGTCGACAATTTTGTCTGGTTTTGCGGAGTTGCCGAAGGGCCGACTATGGCTTTGAGCGAAGCGAGCGTCCATGCCTTCTACGAGCGGTGGAAAATCGATACGCACCGTAGCGCGCAGACGAGCCTTTTCTTCGCTCAGCAGTTCAAGAAGCTCAATCTCCCTGACTTATGTGCCGAGAACGTTACGCGCGCAGAGGGCGAGGTGCACACCGGGCGGGACTATATCCTGCTTGCCTTGTTCCTGCGCGACAAAATGGAAACGCCGCAGCTGGCTTTGGCCGCCTTGCAACGGGGAATAGCCGCGCACCCGCGCAACGCGATCATCTGGGATTGCGTCGCCGACACGCATCGCATTGGTAACTCGGCGCGCGAGATAGCGGAATCCAGCTATCAGTCATTCAAGCAATGCCGCCTCGATGCAACCACAGAAGATGCCTGCCTCGCCTGGGCATCGTTTGGGCTAATGCTCGATGAAATCGGCAACTATTTGTCGGCTGAAAAGGCCTATCGCCGGGCAATAGAAATCGATCCACGCTACCGCTGGGCGACAGGGAAATTGTCGGGACTGCTCCGTCGCCGGTTCGCCCGCTACCATGAAGCTGAGAAACTTGCGCTGCGGTGCGTTGAAATCGATCCGGAGCACGCATGGTCGTGGTTCAATCTCGGCTTTGTTTATCATCATCATCTGGCCCGTTTCGCCGACGCCAAAACGGCGTATCAGCGCGCGATCAAACTCAAGCCGGACTATGTTAAGGTGTGGGAGAATTTGGCCGCTCTGATGGCGTTCGAAACAGACGCGCCCATAGAGGCTCAAAAGGTGTTCGACAAGGTGTTCGGACTCTCGGGTGTTTCAGCTTGGACCTATAATCAATACGGTATTTTTCTTCGCGAATTGACAGACCGGTACGACGAGTCAGAAAAGGCCTTGTTGCACGCAATTGAAATGGAGCCAGCAGACTGGTGCCATCGGTTGGCGTTGGCGGTTCTGTATGAGAAGCGCTTGCTGAGGTTCGAGGAGGCTCGCAAATTTCTGCTCGAAGCAAAGGAGCGTGGCGCTCCGATCGACAATATCGACTATCGCCTGGCCTTGATTGCACAACGCCGTCGCCCTCTGAAGGTAGTCAAGTAAAGGAACGGCCGTGAAACGTTCGGCGTGCTCGATTTTTGCAATCCTATTTGCCACATGGGCGCACGCCCATGTTCCGCCAACAGGCCCGGCTTATGCGAAGGATTTGTTCGCCAAGTTCGATGAACTTTTGCAGCAGCGCCGGATTGAAGGCAAATTGCCAAATCTTGAAGATCCAACGGACTGGGATCTACTGCACAAGATTTGGGACGGCGAGGCTTTGATAGGTTCGCCGCCATACGATGAGGGCGACCTGGAAGCACTGTCTTTCGTAATGGACAGAAGTGGGTCGCTACTCGCGCTCTATAGCCAAAATAGCCCATTGCCTCTGCAGGATGAAGCTACGCAGACATTCGCGCTTTTGATTCGGGCTGCTGCCGCTTCGCAGATAGCTTTCAATGATTTCCTAGCGCACCAACCTAACGCTGCCGAAATGTTGCGCGCCAACGGAGCCAAAGCTCGAGGAGGCATAGAGAAAATGTTTCGTGGCGCCTCAATCTTTCTGGCTGACCCGGCTCTGAAGGAGGGAAACAAGATAGTTCTTGTTGAATCGCTGAGAGCAGATGGTCCCTATCTCGCGCAGAGCATCTCTCCAGACCATCGCCGGGCTCTGATCGATTTGTTTGTTCCGTCGGTTGGCCAGCTTCCCATGCCTGCCCAAGAATCGCTCAAGATATTTATGCAGGAAATCAATGTCGCCGGCTGCGATCTGTTGTGTGCTGACGGAATGTAATACCGACAGAGATTGATATCGGTCGAACCGGTGTGAGCGGTCAGTTAGGAATATCCGCCAGGAGTCGAAAGCGACCCTTGTCCGCGCGCGCCGCTTGCTGCGTCACGTGGGCTTCGACTGGCAGTTGGCTGACTGTCGAGTCGCCGCCAGCAGTTCAGGCCTGAAGCAGCGCCTGCTCTTCCGCGCTCAGATGGCGTGCCTTGCCTTTGGCAAGGTCGCCGAGTTGCAGAGATCCGATCGCGATCCGTACCAGGCGCAGCACCTCGATATCGTGGGCGGCGAGCAGCCGGCGGATATGGCGGTTGCGGCCCTCGTCGAGCACGATCTCCAGCCAGGCGGTGCTGGTGCCGCCGCGCAGCAGCTCGATCGAGCGGGCTGTCAGCAATTCGCCGTCGACGGTCGCGCCGGCGCGCAACCGCGCCAGCATGGCCTCGTCGGGCAGCGCACCGATCTGCACGTGATAGGTCTTGGCGACGTGCGAGGCGGGGTCGAGCAGGCGCTGCGCGAAGCGCGTGTCGTTGGTCATCAACAGCAGGCCTTCGCTCGCCTTGTCGAGCCGGCCGACCGGCGAGACGAAAGGCAGGTCGAGGCCTGCCAGGCAGTCGTAGACGGTGCCGCGGTCCTGCGGGTCGTCGCGGGTGGTGACCAGCCCGCGCGGCTTGTTGAGCATCAGATAGACCTTGCGCTCGGCGGCGACGCGGCGGCCGTCGACCTCGATGCGATCGCGGCCTGGATCGACGCGCATCGAGCCGTTGCGCACGATCTTGCCGGCGACCCGCACACGCCCCTCGGCAACCAGAAGCTCGGCCTGCTTGCGCGAGCACAGGCCAAGCTTCGACAGCGCGCGACAGAGGCTGACGCCGGGAGGATTGGCTGCGGGGGCAGGGCGTTGCCGGGCAAGGTTCGGTCGTGGCGACATGGCGTTGTCTGTGGATTCTTGTATACGAGCATCCCACTATAGCCGGCCGCCGGCTATGTCCACGGAAGGGAACTGCATATCGTTTGCGTCGTGCGCAGCGGCTGCGAGGACTTGCATGAAAACAGCCGTTCGCCTTTGCCTGCTGCTCGCCTTCCTGCCGACATCGCCGGCGCATGCCGGCTGGCAGGCGGTCGAGAAGGTCGAGACCTATGCCATCTCAGGGCAATCCGGGCCGGAGCTCTATGCCTCGATCGGCGGGCGCGGGCCGCTGCTCGGCGAGCGCCGCGTCATCGCGCATACCAATTTCAAGCTGACCTGGGTGAGGGACTACCAGCCGCAAGGCGACGCCTGCGTGCTGGTGTCGGCGCGACCGAAGCTGATCATCACCTACACCTTGCCGAAGCCGGCCGCGCGGCTGCCGGGCGCAATCCAGAAGAACTGGGAGGTTTTCGCAGCCGGCCTCGCCGCCCACGAGAAGGTGCACGGCGCCAGCATCGTCGACATGGTGCACAAGATCGAGGCGGCCACCATTGGCCTGACCGTCGCCGATGACCGTGGCTGCAGCAAGATCAGGATCGAAGTGACGAGACGGCTCGCCGGAATCTCGCAGGCACAACGGCAGGCGAGCCGCGATTTCGACCGGGTCGACTTCGGCCCGGGCGGCAAGTTGCGGCAGCTTGTGTTCACGCTGATGACCGGCGGATGACGCTGCAGGGCTGCGGGGGCGGCGCAGGGTACCACCTTTGCGGCCCTCACGCCTGCTCGGTCGGATAGAGCGTCAGGATGTTGACGTTGACCCGTGGCGGCTGGCTCACCGCATACAGGATGGCGGCGGCGATATCCTCGCTTTCCAGCTGCTCCATGTCGTCCAGCCTTTGCTCGACCGCCTGGCGCACATCGGCACGCATATTCTGGGTGAACTCGGTCTTGACGGCGCCAGGCTCGATGCAGGTGACGCGGATGCCATCCTTGCCGATCTCGCGGCGCAGCGATTCCGCCATCGCGCTCACCGCGTGCTTGGTGCCGGAATAGACCACCGAAGGGTGGATGTAACGGCCGGTGCCGGACGAGACCACGACGATGTGGCCGGCGCCTTGCCGCTGCATCGACGGCAGTGCCGCATGGATCGGATAAAGCAGGCCCAGGATGTTGACGTCGACCATCCGGCGGTATTCTTCCGGCGTCGTGTTGCGGAACGGCGCGGCGACGCCGACCCCGGCAACCGCAAGCAGCATGTCGAGCCGGCCGTACTCCTGCTGGACCCGCTCGACCATCGCCGTGGCTTGCGCTTCGTCGGCGACGTCGACGGCAATCGGCAGTGCCGCGCTGCCGGTCTCACGGATCCGCTTCGCCAGATCGTCCAGCCGCTCGGCGCGCCGCGCGGCAATCGCCAGCGTGGCGCCCTCGGCCGCCAGCGCCAGGGCGGTGGCCTCGCCGATGCCGGAGGAGGCGCCAGTCACCAAGGCGATCTTGCCGCTCAGTTTTCCTGTCTGCATCTTTTTCTCCTGACGCTTTGGACCCGCCGTGAAGCTAGGGCGCCGGCTTTCTGGAACAATGCTGATCGAAAAACCGAATCCACCGTTAGGGTTTTGGCCCCAGCAAGCCCACGTCTGCGCACGAACGGGCCTTGACGCGACCGGAGGTGTTGCGTCTTGATATGGGGGCTGCGGGGCTTCGCATGAAAACAGCTGATCGACTACGTCTGCGGGTGGCTTGTTTGCATGCGACGCTTGCATGCACCTCCGCGATCCTCTCGCGACCGACAGGTCTGAGCGCCAGATGAAGGTCCTCGTCGTCCATTGCCATCCCTGCGCCGACAGCTTCAACGGCGCCGTGCGCGACACAGTGCTGGAGACGCTTGCCGAAAGCGGCCACCAGGTCCACCTGCTCGACCTCTATGCGGCCGGCTTCGATCCGGTCATGCGCACGCAGGAATGGCGCGGTTACCACGACAAGGCGGCGAACCTGCAACCGGTGCACGAACATGCGCAGGAGCTGCTCTGGGCGGAGGCGGTCGTCTTCATCTATCCGACCTGGTGGTATGGCCTTCCGGCGATGCTGAAAGGCTGGCTGGAGCGTGTGCTGGTGCCGGGCTTCGCTTTCGAGATGCCGACGGCACGACGCGGCCCGCGGCCCAAATTGCGGCACATACGCCGGGTGATGGCAATGACCACATGTGGCGCCACGCCGCTGATGTCGTGGATCATGGGACAGCCCGGCCGGCGGACCCTGCTGCGCGGCTTCCGCTCCGTCTGCCATCCGCTGTGCCGGACCAAATTCCTGGCGCTCTACCGGATGGACAGCGTCTCGGCCGCCGGACGTCAGGCGCATCTGCAGCGGGTCAGAAAAGCGGTTGCCGGCCTTGGTCGCGCTGATGCGGTCGCCGCCACAGTGCCTGGCTGATTTGGACCAGGCGAGCCGCCGCTGTCTCCGCCGAATGTCACGGGCGGGTGTCGGTTTGGCAAAGGTCAAAAAAATCAAGTCTCACCTTGACCCAAGAATGGTTGCAGTGTTGGGTTGCAAAGATCAAGGCCTTCTTGATCAAGCGCACTGCGATGCAAATAAACGACATGATCCGTGAGCCGATGATTCGAAAATGGCATAGGTCTTTTTGTCGGTCGCTGCTGCGTGGGCTCGTGGTCTTGTTTGCCCTGAGCGGCCCAGCTTTGGCTGCCAGCAGCGATTGTGTCGGGGACGACGAGGCCGATACGGCTCGGCGAATTGCCGCTTGTACACTCATGATAGAGGATGTGACGGAGCCCGCCAGCAGCCGTTTGACGGCCTATTTCAAGCGCGGCGTCGCCTGGGCGAGGCAGAATGATTATGATCGCGCTATTGCCGATTTCGATAAGGCGATCAGCCTCGATCCGGAAGATGCCAGTGCTTATTACTACCGAGGCATCACCTGGGCACTCAAGAGCGACGCTGATCGCGCTATCGCCGATTTCGACCAGGCGATCAGCCTCGACCCGAAGAGCGATGCATACCGCATCCGAGGCTCTGCCTGGCTCGACAAAGGCGACAACGACCGAGCTATTGTCGACTACGATCAGGCCATCAGTCTCGAGCCCCGGAATGCCGGAGCTTATGGCGACCGGGGCCTGGCCTGGGCACGCAAGGGCGACAACGACCGCGCTATCGCCGATTTCGGCCAAGCGATCAGCCTCGATCCCCGCGATGGCCGAACTTATAACAACCGAGGTCTCGTGTGGAAAAGGAAGCGGGACTACGACCGTGCCATCGCCGATTATGACCAGGCGATCAGCCTCGATCCGAAGGAAACCAGCGCCTACGACAATCGGGGCATGGCCTGGCTACTCAAGGGCGACTATGACCATGCCATTTCCGATTTCGGACAGGCGATCAGCCTCGATCCGAATGTCGCCGGAGTCCATCATCATCGAGGCATGGCCTGGTCACTCAGAGGCGATTCTGATTATGCCATTGCCGACTACGATCAGGAAATCAGCCTCAATCCGAAGAACGCCCGTGCCTACCTCGATAGAGGCCTGACTTGGACAATCAAAGGCGATTACAATCGTGCGATCGCCGACTACGACCAAGCGATAAGCCTCGACCCGAAAGACGCCAGTGCCTATGGCAATCGAAGCCGGGCCTGGAAATATAAGGGCGACTACGACCGCGCCATCGCCGACGCCGACCAGGCGATCAGTCTCGATCCGGAACGCGCCAGTGCCTTCTACAACAGAGGCAACGTTTGGGCTGACAAAGGCGACTATGACCGCGCCATCGCCGACTTTGACCAGGCGATCGGCCTCGATTCGAAAGACCCCAATGCTTACGACGATCGAGGTACGGCTTGGGCACACAAAGGCGATGACGACCGCGCGATTGCCGACTTCGATCAGGCAATCCTGCTCGACCCGAAACACGCCAGTGCCTACAGGAAGCGCGGCTGGATATGGGACAAGAATGGCGAATACGACCGCGCCCTCGAGGACTATGGCAAAGCAATTGGGCTCGATCCGAAATATGCCCATGCTTATCTCAGCAGAGGTCTCGTCTGGTCGATAAAAGGCGAATACGTACGTGCAACGGCAGATTACGACCAGGCAATCAGCCTCGATCCGACGATTGTCTACGCCTATTTGGGCCGGGGTATCGTCCATTTCTACTCCGGTGCGATGGAGAAAGCCCAAGCCGATTTCGCGCAAGCCGCCACAGTCAAACCAGAGGATGCGTATGTTGCGATCTGGCTCGATTTTGCCGAGCGTCGCAATGGCGCAGCAGGGCATTTGCAGGAAGCGACCAAGAAGCTCGACATGACGCGATGGCCGGCGCCGGCTGTTCGAATGCTGCTTGGCGAGCAGACTCTCGCCGCGACAATTGCAGAAGCCGACGACCCTGATGCGATAAAGAAACGCGGAAACCTGTGCGAGACAAATATGTTCAGCGCCGAGCTGAGCCGACTGCAGGGGCACAGCGATGAAGCTTTGCGGCTCTATCGGCTCGCCGCCAGCGATTGCCCCAAAAACTCCTACGAATTTGTTGCCGCCAACGCAGCCCTGCGCGAGCTGTCGCCTTAGCTGCCGCCGCTACGGACTTCCCCGCCTTCGGTGAGATTTCGTTGCTCAACACAGTCTTCGCGCGTTGACTCTATTCCCCATTTCTGGAAATCTGGAAACATGGACAAGACGCTCGCCCTTTCGGCACTTGCCGCGCTCGGCCAGGAGACCCGGCTGGACGTTTTTCGCCTTTTGGTGCGGGCCGGCGCCGAGGGCGTGGCTGCGGGCGAGATCGCCTCACGGCTCGCCGCGTTCCCGAATACGATGTCGGCCCATCTCAAGATCCTGTCGCATGCCGGCCTGGTGCGGACCGAACGAGAGGGCCGCAGCGTGCGCTACTTCGCCGACATGACCAGGTTTCGCGATCTGCTGGCCTATCTCATGGAGGATTGCTGCAATGGCGCGCCGGAACTTTGCCAGCCTGTCATCCAGGCTGTGACCTGCAACTGCTAGCCAGATGAGCTCCGGCAATCTTCCCCGCCGCCTTGTTGCCGAAGCCCTCGGCACGGCTCTTCTGGTCGCCACCGTGGTCGGTTCCGGTATCATGGCCGATAAGCTGACCAACGAGGTCGCACTCACCTTGCTCGGCAACACCTTGCCGACCGGGGCGATCCTGGTCGTGCTCATCACCATATTCGGGCCGATATCCGGAGCGCACTTCAACCCGGCGGTGACGCTGGTATTCGCGCTTCGACGCGAGATCGAAACGAACGCAGCGCTGGCTTACGTCGCCGCCCAGATTGCCGGCGGCATCGCTGGAACATTCCTGGCGCATGCAATGTTCGAATTGCCGATCCTGCAAGTGTCGGCGACGGTGCGGACCGGAAGCGGGCAATGGATTGCGGAGCTGTTCGCCGCCTTCGGGCTGGTCTTCACCATCCTCGCCGGCCTGCGTTCCCGTCCGGATTCGATCCCCTGGCTGGTCGGGCTCTATATCACCGCCGCCTACTGGTTCACCGCATCGACATCCTTCGCCAATCCGGCCGTCGCCATCGCCCGTGCGTTCTCCAACACTTTTGCCGGGATCCTTGGCAGGGTGGCTGCTCGCCCAACCGAAACCAGCCGGACAGATGAAGGCCGCGCAATGACGGTCACCATCTACCACAACCCCGATTGCGGCACCTCGCGCAACACGCTGGCCATCATCAGGCAGTCCGGCGAGGAGCCTGAGGTGGTCGAATATCTAAAAAATCCGCCGTCGCGCGAAAAGCTCGTCGAGCTGATCGCAGCGATGGGCATGACGCCGCGCCAATTGCTGCGCGAAAAGGGCACGCCCTATGCCGAACTTGGCCTGGGCGACCCGAAGTGGAGCGACGACGAGATCCTCGATTTCATGCTGGCGCATCCGATCCTGATCAACCGGCCGATCGTGGTGACGCCGCTCGGCACCATGCTCGCCCGACCCTCCGAAGCCGTGCTCGATATCCTGCCCAATCCGGATATCGGCCCGTTCACCAAGGAGGACGGCGAGGTGGTCATCGACGCCAGCGGCAAGCGCGTCGGCTAGATATCGTCTTATTTCGATCTTTGTCGAAATTCTCTTGACGTGCAGCGATTCTGGAAATAGCTTATTTCCATGAAACTCGAAAAAGCAGCCTCGCAACTTGAAGCCCTCGGCAGCCCGACGCGGTTGCAGCTCTATCGGACGCTGGTGCGGGCGGGCGATGAGGGGCTGCCGGTCGGGCGTATCCAGGACAGATTGGGCATCGCTGCCTCGACGCTGTCGCATCACCTCAAGCGGCTGGTCGACACCGGCCTGGTGACACAGGAGCGCCAGGCGACCACGCTGATCTGCCGGGCCAACTATCCCGCCATGAACGGGCTCATCGGATACCTCGCGGACGAATGCTGCGCCGATGCCACCTGTGCGCCGGCATCGGCGGAAGCGGCCGCCAAAACGGCGGCATGATTTTTTTGCCATTATAATTCGAAATTACCGGAAGGATGGAAGACATGGAGATGATCGAAAAACTCCCCGTTGCGGTGATCGGCGCCGGGCCGGTCGGTCTGGCGGCAGCGGTCCACCTGATCGCGCGGGGCATTCCTGTCAAAGTCTACGAAGCCGGCAATGCGGTTGCATCCAATCTCAGGGATTGGCGCCATGTCCGTGTGTTCACGCCCTGGCGCTATTGCGTCGATCAGGCGGCCAGAAACCTGCTCGAGGCGCATGGCTGGCGGATGCCTGAGCCCGAGGCATTCCCAACCGCGGACGACCTCGTCGCGGATTATCTCGAGCCGCTTGCAAAGCTTCCGCAATTGTCGCCGTCGATCGAAACCGGCGCCCGGGTCGTCGGCATTTCGCGCTGGGGCGCCGACAAGGTGCTGAGCAAGGGACGCGAGAACCGGCCGTTCATGCTGGCGGTCGAGACTGCCGATGGTACAAGGCGCGACGGCGCACGTGCCGTCATCGATGCTTCGGGAACCTGGCAGATGCCGAACCCGCTCGGCGCCGGCGGAATTCCTGCAGAAGGCGAGGCCGAATTTGCCGACCGCATCGCCTACGGCATCCCCGATATTCTCGGCCGCGACCGCAGCCTTTATGCGGGGAAGACGACGCTGGTCGCCGGCTCCGGCCATTCGGCCGCCAATGCGGTGCTGGATCTCGCCAGGCTGGCAAATGTGGAGGCCGGCACCGCTTTCATCTGGACAACGCGCGGCACCGACCTGGTGCGCATCTACCGTGGCGGTGATGCCGACCAATTGCCGGCACGCGGCGAACTCGGCGCCGAAGTGCGCGAACTGGTGGAAAGCGGCGGCGTCAGGCTGGTGACGGGCTTTGCGGCTGTTTCGATCCGCGATGCCAACGGCCGGCTGGTCGTCGAAGGCCAGACCAGGGACGGTTTGCAGGCGCTTGGCCCGGTCGACCGCATCATCGCCGCGACCGGGCAACGCCCGGATCTGTCGCTGACCCGTGAGCTTCGGCTCGAGCTCGATCCATGGCTGGAAAGCGTCAAGGCACTGGGACCGTTGATCGATCCCAACGAGCACTCCTGCGGCGACGTGCCGCCGCACGGCCACCGTGAGCTCAGCCATCCAGAGCAAGGGTTCTACACAGTCGGCATCAAGAGCTATGGCCGCGCACCGACCTTCCTGCTGCTGACCGGGTATGAGCAGGTCCGCTCGGTCGCGGCGGCGATCGCCGGAGACATGGTGGCGGCCGACAATGTCCAGCTCGTGCTGCCCGAGACCGGCGTCTGCACCGTGCCGCGGATCGGCATTGCCGACAAGGGGTGCTGCGGCGGTCCGGCGCCGGCGGCTTCGAGCGCCTGCTGTGTCGCCGACGCCAAGGCGAAGGCGGTCGGCAAAGGCGGCTGTGGCTGCAGCGTCGCGGCATGAGTCTTTCGCCGCCTTCGCCGGCCATCGTGCGCAGCCGCGGCGCGATCATCACCGCGCTTGGCCTGACGCAGATCATGGCGTGGGGGTCTTCCTACTATCTTCCCGCGGTCATCGCGCCGGCAGTCTCCTCCGATACCGGCTGGCCGCTGGCATGGGTTGTCGGCGGCCTGTCTCTCGGCTTGCTCACGGCAGGATTGATCTCTCCGCGCGTCGGCTCGTCGATCGAGCGGCATGGCGGCCGCAACGTTCTGGCGTTCAGCGCCGGATGCATCGGGCTCGGCCAGATCGGGCTGGCTCTTGCCCCTAATCTTGCGGCCTATATCGCGGCCTGGCTGGTCATCGGCCTGGGCATGGGGGCAGGGCTCTACGATGCCGCTTTCGCGACGCTTGGCCGCCACTACGGCCAGGGCGCGCGCTCCGCCATCACCATGCTGACGCTGTTCGGCGGCCTTGCGAGCACCATCTGCTGGCCGATCTCAGCCTTGCTGCTGGGGGAGGTCGGCTGGCGCGGCACCTGCCTGGTTTACGCCGCCTTTCAGCTGGCAATTGCGCTGCCGCTCTATCTGGTGATCCTGCCCCGGGAGCCGCCGCAACCGGCAGTCAAACCGGGAGTGAAGAAGGCGGCACCCATTCTCGACAACCAAGCCGATCCGTCGATCATGATCGTTCTGGCCGCGACCCTGACACTCGCAGCGGTGATCTCGTCGACACTATCGGTGCATCTGCTCACAATCCTGCAAGGCAGCGGCATGGCGCTTGCCGCAGCCGTCGGGCTCGGCGTGCTGGTTGGTCCATCACAGGTGGCGGCGCGCGCGATCGAGATGATGATCGCGCGCTACCACCATCCGATTTTCACCAAGTTTGCCTCGGTTACGTTTGTGGCGATCGGCGTTTCGACGCTCTGGGCCGGCATGCCGATCATCCCGCTGGCGCTGGGCTTCTACGGCGCAGGGATCGGCCTGGAATCCATCGCGCGGGGGACGTTGCCGCTCGCGCTGGTCGGCTCGAACGGCTATGCGAAACTGATGGGCCGCCTCGCCATGCCGAGCCTGATCGCCCAGGCGCGGCACCCTCGGCCGGCGCATTGCTGCTGGAGCGCTTCGGCCCGCACGGGACGTTGGCCGCGCTTTCCGGCCTGGCGCTGGCCAACGTCATCCTCGCATGCGGCTTGGGCTGGCGGATGCTCCGCCGACGGCAATCGCAGGTTCAAACCCGATAGGATTTCGACCTGCGTTCGGCGCCTTCAACTGGAGAGCGGGAGATCTTCCAAGGGATCGACAAGGAAGGACGCGGCGATCAGATCGTCCGCATCGAGGCGCAGTGAGCCTTTGGCGCCGCCCATAATGGCGGCAACCTTTTGAAACGTCTTGATCTCATGCTCGGTAATCTGGGCACTTTGCATTCTGGATTTGAGGTCAGCGACGCGCAGCCCCAAACTGTGGGACATTCCGATTTTACGGTTCGACATGGTAAGATGCTCCTCCCCGGCCCATGTTTGTTTTGCCACCCGCCCTTATTCGTATTTCCTCCGCCTGCCTAAATATGAGGCATCGCGATACAGCGCCCGAACGCCCGATGCAAGGGAAGGTTCCGGCGCGCAGCGGTCACGAAATAATAATACGTAGGAAGCACGGCCGATGGTCCGGCCGGAGGTAGGACTTAGGTATGACGCCCCGCCGGACAGAGGGCTCCGGTGGCTTAGCGGCTGGCGAGGACCATGCGGTTGCCTTCGCTGTCGCGAAACTCCGCCACCGTGCGGCCCGGCTGCCACGGCGCCTCATGCGGCTCGGTGACGATCTCGACGCCGTCCTTCTTCAGCGCCGCGATCATTGCCCCGACATTTTCGTCGACCAGCACCAATACGGGCTCCGCTCCGGGAGCGTCGTCGGCGCGCCTGACAAAATGCAGGTTCGTCACGGCATGCGGAAATGCCAGCTCGATCCAGCGCCAGCCGCCATCACCCATCTTCTGGTCGGCCATGACCTGGCAGGCGAGATGCCTGGTGTAGAACGCCTTGGCGCGGTCCTGCTCGAACACCGGAAGCTCGGCAAACTGGATATGCATGATCGTCTCTCCTGCTTGATGGCTGCCGCGCAGCCGCCCACGCGGGAAAGACGATGCGGGCAACCGAAAAGATTCTTCGGCAAGGAGAATCTTTTCAGCGCAGCCGGTCGTCCTTCGTTCATACCAACCAGTCAGGAGACGACGATGGACTACGCGCTCATTCGGTACGGTGTGAACCAAGCCGACCTGGCAGATAACCGCGTGCTGGTCGAAAAAGTATTTGAAGCGCTGGGCGAGGCGGCACCGCCGACGGTGCGTTATCTCGTGCTCGAGCTGGACGACGGCTCGTTCGTCCACATCGTCGGCCAGGACGGCGATTCGTCGGCGCTGACCGGGCTTGCCGCCTTCAAGGCATTTGCGGAAAACCACGCCCAGCGCCGTTCGACCCCGGCAATGCGATCGCCTGTCAAAGTCATCGGCAACTATCGTATGCTGGCGGATCAGAAAGCCGGGTAGCGCCCGCCATGCCGCTCGCGCAGAAATGGGAAGCTACGCCGAAAATGAACAGGGCGACTTTGGAGGTGCTGCTCGTCGGGTTGCGGCCAAGGCTGCATCGCTACTGCGCGCGTATGGCCGGCTCGGTGATCGACGGCGAGGACATCGTCCAGGAGGTCCTGATCAAGGCGCTGCAGGCGATCGACGGGGGTGCGATCGTCGAACGGCCCGAGCAATGGCTGTTTCGCATAGCCCACAATGCCGCGCAGGATCATCTGCGGCGGCGCAATCGGGAAAGGTCGCGCATGACCGAGGCCGACATGAGCGTCATCGAGGATCCCTCCGGCAGCGCCGACAGCCGGCTCGCCGCCCAGACCGGCCTGCGCTCCTTCATGCAGCTTTCGGTGCCGCAGCGCAGCGCCGTGATCCTGGTCGACGTGCTCGGCCTCAGCCTGCATGAGACCTGCGAAGTCACCGGCGCGACGCTCGCCGCCACCAAGGCCGCGCTGCATCGCGGGCGGGCGCAGCTCAAGTTGCTGGCGCTGCAGCCCGAACAGGCGCTTGCGCCGAGGCTCGACGCCGATGACGAGCGCCGGCTGCGGCGCTATGTCGACCTGTTCAACGCGCGCGACTTCGACGCGGTCAGGGCACTGATCGCCGAGGACGTGCGGCTCGACGTCGTCAACCGCGTCCGCCTGCGCGGCAAGGCCGAGGTGTCGACCTATTTCGGCAATTATGCCCGTATCAGCGACTGGACATTGTCGCTCGGCTTCGTCGACGACAGGCCGGCGATCCTGATCCGCCACCCGCAAGCGGCCGACGGCGCGGTGCGCGGCTTCATGCTGGTCGAGTGGCGGAACGATCAGGTCATCCAGATCCGCGACTTCCGCTATGCGCCCTGGTGCCTGGTCGACGCGGAGATCAGGGCCGTGGAGGGGTGAGGAGAGCGCTGGAAATGGTGCGAAATGGCGATCAGGCAGCCTCCTGCTGTTTGACCTAAACGCAATTGCCACATGGCAGCACGTTCTTAGAGCGGTTCCGGTTCTCTTAGAACCGGTAACTCGCTCTAACTATCTGTTTTGCCGCATTTATGCGGACGCCACATGACTCCATTTGGCGGCAGAATCCTCTAGCCGATACGCACGCGGCGCGTCACTTGGCCATTGCTTTCCCAGTATGTGTGTTTCTTGGCTATCAAGGGATCGTCCATCGCCGGTTGAATTTGTCCTGTGGTGCTGACCGCGCGCGAGGTCACGGTGTGTTCTCCAGGAGAGGGATTTGCCCAAGCCAGGGACCATATTTTCCAAGCGTGTTCGGCCTCCTCACTGTGGTCAATGGTCGCTGGTGTCCAAGGCCCTTGATCGATTTGCACTTCGACCCGGTCGATCGGCGCCCCCCAGGCTGCCCCAACGATGCGGTAATCTGAATCTTTCCGGGTAACCTTCGCAGGCGCGGACTTTATCAGCGCTCGCCCGACTGACGTCTCGGCCCATACGGTCTCGCCGTTGTGGTCTTCCTCCCGGATGGTGACATAGTCACGGGCCATCAGAAGGCTCATGAACCGCGTATCGCGAACCTCGATGCGCTTTAGCCACTTGACGTTGGCGATCCCGTACCAGCCTGGCGCAATGAGCCGTACCGGGAAGCCATTGGGCGCCGGCAAGGCGGCCCCGTTCATTTCATAGCAGAGGAGATTGTCGGGGTTCATCGCGTCGGCGAGCGACATGCTGCGAGCGAAGTTCTGCTGCATCTTGACGTCGCGTATCGGGATCTCGCCTGTGTCGGTACCGAAAAAGACGACCTCGATGCCCTTCTCCAGAACGCCGGCTTCCTCAAGGATCGGGGCGAGCGGCGTCCCTGCCCAGCGAGCATTGCCGATGCCGCCGGTGAAAAAGGGAAACCCGTGGTTGCCCGAGCATTCCACCGTGAAAACGACCTCCTGCCGCGGTCGCGCCCTGATGTCGGCGAGCGTTAACTCGAGGGGCTTCTTGACCAGGCCTCCGATCTCCATCGACCATGTCTTCTCGTCGATCGTTGGTCGGTTGAAATGCGAGATGCTGAAGAACTTGTCGTTTGGCGTTATCCAGCTATCCAAGTCCTCCCAGACAAGCTGCTTCTGGATACCCACCGGATCGGGATTTTCGGTCGGCTGATCCAGCCATCGAATAACTTCCTCGTTCGGCCGTGTTGGAAAAGCGTAAGCCCGGCGCGAGGTATAGAGAGCAGCAATTGCGGCAAGAGCCGCGCTTCCTTGAACAAGAAGTTCTCTGCGCTGAAAATCAGGCATGTTGTTTACCTCCCAGTTGATCCGGAACGGGCTGCAACGTGCCTTAGCCGTAGCCTGATCACGGATAGGCGACACAATGTGAGGTCTGCCCACCCGGAAGTATCCGGGTAGGTCAGACAATCACCGACGCAAGTCAAGCATGTGAAGCATTGCACGAAACGTTAGCTCGCGTTTCGCACGCTAAGAGTGCGCCTTTGAGAAGGAACTGTCCACAACTTGGACGGGACATGATGATGATTGCAGCATTCCATGCCGATTTCCGGTCCTGCCAAAATCGTTGCTGCTCTGATCGCTGCCGAACGCCCGCTTCTGGGTCATTTCCGGACTTTCGCGGGTTCTCGTCGAACCGGTGTTTCCTGCCGGCCCATGGGTTGGCCGTGCGGCCGGCACCGCCCTGGTCGCTTGGGGCGGCGCAACGCTTTTGGTCTGACGACCAGGGCCGCCTCGAATGTCGCATTTGCAGGAGGAGGCGGGCCCGGGCGGCACATCAGAACCAATCTGCATAACGAGGTGGCCAGCAAGCAGGCCGCCCGGCTCGGGCGCGGCTGAATCAATCACACGTGAACCATTCGCCGACCGAGCGGGGACACCCTAATTGGTGGTGACTTGCGTCACCGCCACGCCGGTTATCCTGCCGTTGCCGGCTGTGTAGGTGAGCGTCTGCGTGACCGTGGCGTCCTTCTGGTCGGGAGACGAAGCAGGATAAGAGGCGGCGAAGCCGAAATGGCCGTAACGATCGGGCTTGGCGGCGCCAAATTTCGCGGCCACGTCGCTCAGCGGCGCTCCGACGCCGGGCGTATCGAGTTCAATAGCTGTCAGGCTGGCAGGCGCGCCGGCGCATCCTTCCGGCACCTTGCCTTCCGGGTTCGGCTGCAGGGCGACGGACAGGACACCATGGTCGGAGCCACCCATCTCGCCGGATACGAACCAGAAGATCGACGGCGATCCGCCGGCGTCGGGGCCGGCATAGCAAAGCCAGTGGCGTGAATCTCCGGCGTCACCTTCATCGTGCATCGCTCCGCCGAAGGCTTTTTCGACATCGGCAAGCGTGGTTTCCTCAAGCTTTATCTCCAGCGGCCCGGCCTTGACCTGCTTGAACAGCGGGCTGGCCAGCGGCGAGTTGATATCGCCCAGGGATGGAATCGCCCGGTCCGGGTTGAGCGGCTTGGCCAGCGTCGTTGCATTGGTCACCAATCCGGCAACGATGAGTGCGAAATATCCGGCGTTCTGTCCCATGCCGATCTCCTGTCGTTCGAAGTGAGGGCGGAAGGATTTGCGAGCGGGTGCTACCCTGTCTGGTTGATACCCAAACCGGTGCACGACGAACTGGTCCCAAGATAAATTCACAACGGCGCAGCCTTCAACGTCATTCCGGCGACTTGGCAACCAAAGTGTAATCGAGGCTCACAATTCCTTTTCGGCCAGCTCGCGAAACGCGTCGGGAACCGACCGCTGTAGCTCGAGCGCGACCGAGGCGTAGCCCACCGCCTCCCAGCCGAAGCGGTCGCGGATCTTGTCGACGGCGCGATCCGCGGTCCAGCGCGCCGCGCCCTTGCTGGTGCCGGGGCGGCGGCGATCGTCGTCGAGCCCGAGCGGCAGTTCCAGTTGCAGGCCGGCATGCTGCTCCAGATGCGATACGGCGATCGCCAGCAGCGAGATTGTCTTTTCGTGCGGATGGTCGATGAGCACCTTGCGCACCAGCGCCTCGGCGATCTCGGCCAGCATGGCGGTCGCCGAAATCGGCTGATCGAGCGTGATCGAGCGCGTCACCGAGCGCAAATCGGCAAAGCGGACGCGAACCGTCACTGTACGGCCGGGCCGGGATTTCGCCCGCAATCTTGTGGCGACCCTGTCGGCCAGATGCAGCAAAGCCGGCACGAAGACCTGCTCCTCGGCCGGTTTTCGGCCAAGCGCCGACTGCGCACCCGCCGAGCGCGCCCGGCGCTGCGTCTCGAGCTTGCGCGGATCGCGGTTCCACGCCAGCGCGTTGAGTTTCTCTCCCGCCGCCGACCCGAGCAGGCGCTCAAGCGCCCCACCATTGGTCTTCGCCAGCTCGCCGATGGTGTTGACGCCGATGCCGGCCAGCCGCTGCCTGGTGACCGGGCCGACGCCCCACATCAGCTCGACCGGCAGGTGGTGCAGGAATTCCAGCTCGTGGCGCGGATCGACCACCACCAGCCCGTCCGGTTTTGCGACCTGTGAGGCGATCTTGGCCAGATGCTTGGTGCGGGCTACGCCGACCGAGATCGGCAGGCCGAGCTCGGCCCGCACGCGGCGGCGGATCTTGCCGGCGATCTCGGCCGGCGAGCCGAACAAATGGGTGCAGCCGGCGACGTCGGCAAAGGCCTCGTCGATCGAAATCCGCTCGACCACCGGCGTGAAATCGCCGAGCACCTTGATTGCCGCATCGCCCAGCCGCTGATAGTCCTTGAAATGGCCGCCGACGAAGACGAGTTGCGGGCAGAGTTCCCGCGCCCGCCGTCCCGGCATACCGCCGCGCACGCCGAACGCCTTGGCTTCATAGGATGCGGCAAGCACTACCCCGCCGCCGACGGCAATCGGCTTGCCGCGCAAGGCCGGGTCGAGCAACTGTTCGACCGAGGCATAGAAGGCATCCAGATCCGCGTGGAGGATGTTGGCTTCCATCCGGCCCGTTCGCCCGCGGCGGTTCGAACGCCGCATTGTCTCGAGTTGTGGTGAGAACATAAAGAGAACATTGTGGGTGGATTGTCAAGCAGCGCGGAGGCTGCCGCAGATGACGAGCGCACGGCAAATGTTCAGCCGCGCAGCCGATCGCGCGCCTGCATCAGCGCGAATCCCAACAGGTTCTCGCCGCGCCACAGCAGCGGGTTCACCGCCCTCTCGTCATCCGCCGCAAGGCCGATACCCCACACCCGGTCGACAGGGCTCGCCTCGACCAGCACCCGGTCATGCGTCGACAACAGATATTCGCGCAGCGCCGCGTTCTGACGGAACTTCTGAAAGCTCCCTTCAGTGACGATGCGATATTTGTCTGCATCCCATTTGGTGCCATCGAAGCCGCTCACCTGGCGGCCAAGCTGCTTTGCCTGCTTGGGGCTCGCCGCCCTGAGGATTTGTGTTGCCGTCGGAGCATCACCGAACAGTCGTGCCTTCTCGGCCATCATCCAGTGTTCGGCAGTCGGATAGCTCAAGCCATCGACGGTAAAAGGCGCATGCCACCACTGGCTGAAGCACGACGTGCTTATTCGGCCGTCCTTAGACGGCTGATGGCCCCAGAAGAACAGGAACTTCTGCCGGGGCTTTGCGCGAAAGGTTTTCTCAAGCCAGGTTCGGTCGTAAATCATGGGCGGATGGAGCAGGGCGAAAGGCCGGCTTGTCAATGCTCCATCCAGAGTGGGTAGCGAAGATGAGCGGTCGGCGCTGAATGCGATGAAATGCTGATCTACAGCGCCATCTTGTAGCCGAGATGACTGGCGGTGAAGCCGAGGCGCTCGTAAAAAGCGTGGGCCTCCCGTCGACCTTTGTCCGTGGTGAGCTGGACGAAGCTGCAATTGCGCGAACGGCATGTTTCAATCGCCCATTCGATCATCAGCTTGCCGACGCCGCGCGAGCGCCATTGCCGCGCGACGCGAACGCCTTCGATCTGGCCGCGCCAGGCGCCTTTTCTCGAAATGCCTGGAAGGAAGCTGAGCTGCAGCGTTCCGACCACTTGCCCGGCGTTGACCGCGACGGCCAGCAACTGGTTGGGATCGGTATCGATTGCGCTGAAGGCATCGAGATAGGATGGCGCAAGCGGCGTGGACGGGTCTTCCCGGTCTGCGCCGAGCACATCGTCCGCAAGCATTGCAACGATCGCCGGCAGGTCGGGCGCCTGCGCGCGACGGAATTCGATCTCGCTCATCGCGCGGAGACATACGGCGCGGTGTCGGCGATCGCAACATCCGTTTTGCAAGGGAGGCCCGCGCGCCTTCAGGTCGCCTCGAGCGCCCAGAGGCGATGGCCGTAGCGGCGGAAGAAGCGGGCGAAGAGGCGTTGCTGCCTGGCGCGGGCGAAGTCGGCGGTGCGCCTTTCCTGTCGCCAGCGCGGCATGTTGCGGAACATCGACAGGAAGCGGGCGGCGTCCTCGATCGCCTCCTCGGCCGACTGCGCCGGGCGGATCGCCGCCAGGAACAAAGCGCGGCTCGGCTTCATCCGGTCGATCGCCGACTTGCGCTGGCCATGGCCCTGGCGCGCCGTGCGGATGCCGTCCTGGCGGATGGCTGCGAAGGCAGCAAGCATGGCCGGGCTGTGGCCGGCATAACCGCAGGCCTGGGCGAACTGGGCGAGGTCCATCGTCACTCCCTTGCTTGCCGGCCGACGGAGCGGCCGCGGTTCTGTTGCTCGCGCCGATTTCCAGCCCTGCACGAGATAGAAGCATAACTCAAGTACCTGAACAAGTGAAACTTTCACGTTGGTGCAAGCGGAACCGACTCGACTCCGCCCCGAAAACCGATAATGATGTGAACAAAGCAGGAACAATGATGGGGATGGCTATGGCATTAGCGGGCAGGGAAGCGACGATCGCGGATGTTGTCTCGATTGCCGTCGAGTGCATCGATTGCGGCCGCAACAGGTGGTGGAAACCGGCCGAACTCAAGCGGCATGGGGTGAGGCCGGAGACACCGCTGGCCGCACTTTCGGGGCGCCTGATCTGCAAGGCCTGCCGGGCCGACGGCCTGCCGGGCGCCGCCGTCTCGATCCAGGCCGCCTTCATCGACGACCGGCAGCGGACCCGCGCCGAGGCGCGCCTGCTCAACGGTCGAGAGCTGCAGTCGAGGCGGGCTTGAGGGGGCGGGCGTGCTGCTCTTCCCTTCTCCCCTTGTGGGAGAAGGTGGCCGAGCGAAGCTCGGTCGGATGAGGGGTGTTGGACGGATCGCTACCTTGATGGCGTAAGTGCTTAAAAATCGCTTCTACATTTCCTCCGCCGCGTTCCTTCCAGCACCCCTCATCCGGCTCGGCGCTGTGCGCCGATCCACCTTCTCCCACAAGGGGAGAAGGCAACAAGCCCTCAATACCCCAGCAGTTCCTTGAGCGGGATGACGCGGAAGACGTTCTTGATGGCGTAGCGGTTGAAGGACAGCGTCTTGGGCGGGTTGTACTGTTCGACGATCAGCTCGGCGGCGGTGCGCTTGACCAGCTTCTTGATGAAGGCCTTGCCGTTTTGCTCGTTCTCCTCGGGCAGGGTCTCGATCACCACATGGTCGCCGGGCAACGCTTCGCGGCCGCCGCAATAGATCATCTCGCCGGGCTCGTAGCGCGGCACCATCGAATCGCTCAGCACGTGCAGCGCAAACACATTGCGCAGATGCCGGATCCCCGGCGGCCGCTGGACATAGCCGGCCGGCTGGCCGTTGAAGGTGAAGTCGCCATCGTCGCCGCCGACGGCGGTACCGAGAAGCTGGATGTCCATCGGCCCGGCGGGCAGGGGGCCGGGATCGGTGACGATCTCGGCATCGGCGACCGGTCCGGCATCTTCGAGGAAAACGACCTCGCCCTTGCCGAGCGCCACCGGGTCGACGCGCAGGAAAGCGGCGGTCTTCAAAAGGTTCTCGGTCTTGGGCAGGTTGCGCCCGGTCTCCCAATTGCCGACGGCAGCGACGTCGGTGTCGTTGTGCTCGGCAATGTGACGCATCACCAGGCCGCGCTGCTTGCGCGCCCGGCGGATCGCCGCTCCGACCTTGATCGACAGTGCAGTTTTCGCCATGGCTCCATCTGAGGCATAAGATTCGGTTCGTCTATGCAAGAATCGCTTGCATTATGATTTGAGTTATGCTCTTATGTAGGCATGCACAAGTCGCTTCGCCAGCTTTCGGTCCTTGAATCCGCCGTTCAGCGCGCCGGCAGCGCTCGCCTGGAGGCGGTAGCGCAACCGATCGCCGGGGCCATGCATGTGCCAACCCTTTCCCCTTCGTCGCGGCTGTCCTCCTCCCCGGCCGGGACGATGCCCGAGGCTCGCGCCTCGGATCCGGCAGCGCAAGCGGCCGGAACGGCCGGAGCCGTTCCCCTCACGGCTCCGGCCACGAATTGCCTGCCGGCCGGCAATGCGGAAGCCGCGGTTTCCTGCATCCGCACCGAAGACGGCACGGTCATCGCCTTCGACAAGCGGACGGGCAAGGCAGCGTCCGGCGCAACAAGGCAGGGCGGCCGAGATGAAGCTCGATCGCAGCAGACCACGCGAAGGCTGACCGGCTTTCGAGCCTGAGGCCGGCAAAGCCGGCGCCGCACACAGCCATTTTTGCAGGGAATGAAACATCATGGCCGCCCGCTATTCCGCCTTGGAACTGGAACAAATCGAGAACTGGCTGACGAGCGGACTGTCGGCCGCGAAGATCGCCACCCGGTTGACCGCGCTGCGCGGCCGCCCGGCCTCGCGTGCAGCCATCATCGGCATCGTCCACCGCACCGCCCGTTTGCGCATCATCGGCCTTGCCAGATCGAAGGGCTGGTGTGGTGGACGCTCTGGCGGCCGGCTCGGAAATTCGGCGCCTGAGCCATCCAGCACTGCTGATCAGGCGGAGTCGGCTCCGAAGGCCGAGCCACGCTGCCGCCCGGCAAGGCTGTCGGCCCGGCTGGCGCCGCCGGCCTGGCAGCCGGGTCCGGCTCGGATCACCGGGACCGATGGCGCACCGCTCGAAATGCCGGCGCCGCGCCCGATCGCCGCCAGCGGCCGCCAGCCGCATTTCGCCGCCATGCGCTTCATCGATTGCCTGTTCGAGCGCTGCCGCGCGCCGCTCGACACGACGCCGCAGGAGGATGCGGAAAACGACGCTCCCGGCAGCCGGCCAGGTTTGGACATGCTGTGCTGCGGAATGCGCACGAACCCATCGAAAGCTACTGCGCCTATCACGCTGCGCGCTTCCTGCGCACGCTGCCGGCCGAAGCGATTTGAGCCCGCTGCAATGAGGCTGGAAGTTAGCCAGAGCCCGACGACCAAAACCCAGGAGGACCGAGCCGATGAGCACCAAAACCGCCCAAAAGGTCAAAGCCAGGCCACCGAGATTGCCGAAAGGCGAGGCCGAGCAGGTGCGCATCCGCAAGGAGATCGGCCATGATTTCGCACTGAAGGACGATCGGTTCGGCCGCAAGCGGCTGGCGAAGGGGACGCAGGAAGGAGCGCGCCTCTATGAGGTCTCCAATGACGGCCACACAGCGGCCGGCGGCATCGTGCGGGTGCGCAACGTCGACCCGCTGAGCGGCCTCACCTCGCTGTCGCGCCAGCAGCGCGAGGCGGGCATGCGCTACCGCCAGGATTTCCGCAACTCGTCCGAGGCAACCGCCAAGCCGATGGCCTGGGCCGAGCGCGTCGACGGCGGCCGCACCGGCAGCGGCGTCGCCGAACACATCCTGTCCGCCGGCCGCGACCATGCCGAGGCCACCAGGGCGCTTGCCCACTGGGAGATCGCCGGCATCGTGCAAAAGGTCTGCTGTGCCGACGCAACGGTCAAGAGCCTGGCCGAACAGGCCGGCGAGCCGCGCGACGTGGTGGTGAAACTACTCAAGATCGGGCTCGACATATTGGCCGTGCATTACGGCATGATGCTGATGCGCAAGCCGAGGTGAGAAGCCCCGCCGATCCGGCCGGCACTACCGGCCGGATCGATCCGTCAACGACGGCAGACACGGATTCTTTCGATAATCCGGTGGTGATGACGCCAGTGCCTGATGACTTCGGTGTGGCAGCGCCGGTGGTACCGGTACCGGTAGCGCGGCGCGTAGTCCTCGTTATAGACATCATAGCGGTAACGGGGGACGTACTCATCGTCGTAATCGGAATACCGATGGTGGCGATAGTAATAGTCGTCGTCGTCATAGCCGTTGCCGATGCCGATTGTGACGCTGCCGCCGGCATTCGCCGGGCCGATCACGGAAGCCGCCGATGCGATGGCGATCACCGAGGCAAGCAGGAGCTTCTTCATAGCTACCTCCTTCTTTAACGTCCCTCTAATAGAAAAACCCCCGAGGGGCAGCCTCGTTCCATAGATTGGCAAGATGTAACGAACGGACGAGCCCGAAGTTTAGCGCCTGCTGGCGCGAAAACGCCGCTGGCTGCGCCGGGGTCGGATCGTCGACGCAGCGTGGCCGCTCCTCTCATCAAACAGCGGCAATCGCGCGTCAGTCCCGTTTTTTGCCGACGTCTGCCTACAGAACATGGCCCAATTCAAGCAAAACGAACGCGGTCGCACCCAGCACAGCGAGGGCGTAGGCCGCATAAAGAACAAGCAGCATTACCTCAAAGTCCCGGACGAAGCTTGCGGCAATCCTGGTCTCCTTAGGTTCCGTTTTCTCGATGCGGTCGGTTTCCAGCTCCTCCGTTGCCACGACGAGGCAAACAATTCTGTCGTTGTCGGCCGCCTGTAATATCCGTTCCGTCAAATCGACTGCAATCACTGGATCATCGGCCAACTGATCCCGCGATAGCCGGCTTTCAGTGACGGTCTGGATTTCACGCTTTCTCACGCACGCATAATTGCGTCGACTAAATTAGGTTCCACTAAAATAGATAGATTGCCTCGACCCGATCACGACGTGGTGAGGCGTGAGCCCAGCTGGGCGGGGAACTCCGCCTGAGGCCCCCATTTGCCGACCGTCGAGGCGAATCTCGATCGGCGCATCCTCCGATCAAACGGCGCGGGCTTCTTTATAGGCTGCTACGGTGCGCCATTGCTGGTAGGTCGCAATGCCAAAGCAGCCAAACTCTCATATCGCGAACGCAGCGCCGACGTCTTCGGTGCCGACCGGTTATGACGAAGATCGCATGCTTACTTATATCCGGCTGCTCGACGCGTCGGCTGAAGGGACTGATTGGCGTGAGGTCGCCCGCATCGTTCTGCACATTGATCCGGAGCAGGAGCCGGACAGGGCTTTCCGGGCGTGGGCGACACATCTGGCGCGTGCACGATGGATGACCAGGAAGCGGAACGAGCTTCGCCAATTGCATGATGAGTGGTGGGGATGAGCACCATCTAAGCGGAACTGCCGTCAGGTCTGGCCGTTGAGGGAGGAGGCCAATATGGAAAAGCGCCCAATGACTTCTTGGCCAGCCAATACTTTCGAGCTGTGCTGCCTTCTTGCAGTTCCGCTGTCGCTTATCCTTACCGTTTTACTGGCTGGTCTCATCCTTAGCTGACCCCGCATGGTTCCTTGCCGAGGGGCTGGGTCGTGATCCGATAAGATCCGGAACCGTTACTTTACAGCCGCCGCCATCACATCCGAAAACAGCGCCCGCTCCACCGCCGGTTCCAGCGTTTCGGCGAAGGGCGTCGCCAGGTGGTGGCGGTCGCGGAAGGCTAGTTTGCCGTCGATGAAGACGTGGCAGGTGGTCTGGTCGCAAAAGCGGTCGGTCATGTCGATGTAAGCAGCGTTCGGTGTCGAGCGCACGATATCGCGCTCGATGGTGGCGATGTCGTCGTTTGCCGCCATGATCCTCGGCGTGTCGCATGTCGCGGGCGTCTGGCCCCGCCACAGCGCCCGCGCCACGCACTTGTCGGCGTAGCTTGCATTGTAGGGAACGTCCCTGATGACCGCGACCTTGATGCCGGCCTGGCTGAAGGCCTGAAGCGTCCAGGTGAGGCCCGTCCGCCACTGCGCTTGCCAATCGGCGTGCCTCAACTCCTCGGGCGATTCCTTCATCACATTGCCGATCGAGAACTCCGAGATCACCACCAGTTGGGGGTGGAGCGCGATGATGTCCTTGACCGACTGCTCGCGCCATTGGTCGCATTCGGTGTAGTCGCGCTTCAGCCGCCAGTTCCAGGTCGTCACCCGCGAAGCCCGGCAGGAGGATTTGAGAAAGGTGACGACGCGAAAATTGTTCTTCTCGGCCGCCTTGATCAGCGGCGTCGACCAATGGTCGGCATGCGAGTCGCCGAACAGCACGACCGAGCGCTGGGCATCCTTGCGGCCGAACATGCAGGGTTTTGGCTTGACGGTCTCGAAATCGAGCACGCAGCCGCCATTGCTCGCGCGCACAGTGGAGAGCTGCGCGGCGCTGTCGGCGATGACGTGCTGTTCGGGGCTGAGATTGTGCTCGGCAAAGCGCGCATTGCCATAGGCCGCGACCACGCCGGCGCCGGTCAGCGCGACGGCGGGCACCAGCGCCCGCGCTGCTCCGGCCATCAGCCAGCCGTTGCGGCGGATCGGGTTCTCGATGAAATGATAGGTGAACATCGACAGAAACAGCGTCAGCGCCGCGCAGGCAAGGCGGTCCAGGATGGACAGGCTGGGAACCACCATCGCCGCATAGACGATGACCGGCCAGTGCCAGAGATAAAGCGAATAGGACAGCCGGCCCAACCATTGCATGGGCGGCAGCGCCAGCAGGGCGCTCGGCAGATTGCGGCCGCCGCTGCCGCTGAGCAGCAGCAGCACGGTGCCGACAACAGGCGCCAGCGCATTCACCCCGGGAAATGGCGAGTCTTCGTCCAGCATCAGATAGGCCCAGGCGATCAGCGCCAGACCGAGGCATGCCTGGAGCGTGGCCAGCAGCGGCCGGTCGCGCCAGATCTTTGCCGGCGCCATGGTCGCGAGGCCGCCGGCGGCGAATTCCCAGGCCCTGAGCGGCGAGAAATAGAAGGCCCAGGGCTGCGACACTTCCGTCAGCCAGGCGCAGGCGGCGAAGGAGGCCGCGCCGGCGACGCCGATGACGATTATAGCGGCGCGCTTGCCGGGACGCAGCCAGGCGGCGGCAAGAAGCAGCGCCGGCCATGCCAAATAGAACTGTTCCTCGACCGAGAGCGACCAGAAGTGGATGAACGGGTTGTTGGTGGCGTCGGCGGCGAAATAGTCGAACGACCAGCGGATCAGCCAAAGGTTGATCATGTAGGCGGAGGCGAACATGGCGCCTTTCGAATAAAGCGCCTGTTCCTCCGGCGACAGGATGAAGTAACCCGCGAACAGCGTGGCGAGGATGACGAACAGTGCCGCCGGCAACAGGCGCCGGGCGCGCCGGGCGTAGAAGCGCCAGAGGTTCAGCCGCCCGGTCTCGGTAATTTCCGTAACCAGGTGGCGGGTGATCAGATAGCCGGAGATGACGAAGAAGATGTCGACGCCGGCAAAGCCGCCGGGCAGGCCGGACAGACCAAAATGGAAGGCGATGACACCCGCCACCGCCAGCGCGCGCAGCCCTTCGATGTCAGGCCGAAATGATGCCGACACAATCACCTCATGCAAGGAATGCCCACCTCGCAGAGGCTCGACCCGATGCGACGATATTGCAATGCAACAAATCTAACGCAGTGCAACATAGGGGGAGGGCGCGGCTCCTCCAGTTCCTCGCGTGGGCGGTTCACTCACACGAGCGATTCGAGAGCCACTGATATGGAAGCGAAGCGAAGGGTGCCGAGGCGATCACGCCTTTTTCAAAAACTCGGTCTTCAGCACCAGGCCCTTCACCTGCCTGGTGCTGCATTCGATCTCGCCGGGATTGCCGGTGAGGCGAATATTCTTCACCAGCGTGCCGCGCTTGATCGTCTCCGACGTGCCTTTGACCTTGAGATCCTTGATCAGGGTCACGGAGTCGCCCTCGTGCAGCGCCGTGCCATTGCTGTCTCTTATGATCGCGTCGGTCATGGCAGGTCTTTCGTGGGACTCCGGTGGGAGGTGGTCGGGCCAGTCTCCGGCCTATCCCACGCTCGGCGACAAGGTCAAGCGTCAAGCGGGGTCAAGCGTCAAGCGGGCCGTCCGCCAATACTATGCGGGAACGGCCGACCGGAAAACCCAGGTTGCAAGCAGACGGTGCCCCTGGACCATAATGTCATTGCCGCTCCGGCCGGCGTCGCGATTTCAAATGGCTAGGCACCCGCCGGTATGAGTGCGGACTGGAAGGTCGCGAAAGGGCCGCCCGCCCTTTCGCTTGGCCCCCATTTCGCTTGGCAAGAAGCCGACGGTTACTTGTTGAGCTGCTTGGCCATCTTGCAGAAGTCGGCATGCATCTTGGCAATGCCTGCGTCGCTGCATTCCTTCAACATCATGGCCCGGTCGCTCGTGGACATGGCCATCCATGCCGCCTTGAATTCGGCTTCCGACTTCATGGTCTTCATGCCGGCGTCGGTGAAGAAGGGCGTCATTTTCTGCGGATCGTCGAGCGCCGAAGTGCCAGTGGCACCGGCGGCAAGCGCTGCGCCGGTCATCATCGAAAGGGCCATCGCGCCCATGCAAAGCGTCTTGAAGTTCATGATCATTCCTCCTGAGCTGCTGCTTTGAGGTTGTCCATCAGCGATCTACGAAGGAACGGTGTTTTGACCCAAAAGTTCCACGTTCTGGCGCAGACATGGAACAGGATTGCCCGTGACGTCATTAATGCAAAAAATTCTACCATGACTGAATTTGCCGCGCTGCCGACCAGGGCAATCGGCGTCCGGCTGGGTGAGACGCTGCGAAGTTGCAGGCCGGCTCAATATGCCCGATCATGGCGACGGCGGAGCGGAGGTATCAAGTGGCGGCAAATCGTCGAAACGACGCGCACCTGTCGGAGCCCCGGCGGGCGGGCATCGTTTCCGCGGCCAGGGCGCTTCCGCGCACATCGTTGCCCAGCGTAGCGTCGGTCGTGACGGCCGTCGCGGCGCTCTATTTCGGGCGCGAGGTCTTTCTGCCGATCGCAATCGCGCTGCTGCTTACCTTTGCGCTCGTGCCCATGGTGTCGGCACTCAAGCGAGCCGGCATTCCGCGTCTTCCGGCCGTGATCGCCAGTGTGCTCGGCGCATTCACGGTGCTGGCGCTGTTCTCCTTCATCGTCGCCACGCAGGTCAGTGAACTGGCGCAGAACATTCCGCTCTACCAGGCGAATATCCTGACCAAGGTCCGGTCGCTCAAGGAAACCGGCGTCGGCGGCGGCATCGTTTCCAGATTGAGCCGGGTGATCGAACGCGTCGGCCAGGAACTCGACAGACCCGAGCCCGTACAACCCGCCGCCGATCAGCCTCCGCGGGAACCGATCCCGGTCGAAATCGTCGCGCGCGAACGACCGCTCGAGGTCCTCCAGAATCTGATCGGCCCGCTGCTGAGCCCGCTGGCATCGGCCGGACTGATCGTCGTGGTCGTCATATTCATGCTGCTCGAGCGGGAGGACCTGCGCGATCGCTTCATACGCCTCGTCGGCTATGGCGATCTGCATCGAACCACCGAGGCGCTGCAGGATGCCGGCAAGCGCGTCGGCCGCTATCTGCTCATGCAACTGGTCGTGAACATCGTCTATGCCGTCCCGATTGCAATTGGACTTTGGCTGCTGGGCATACCCAATCCATTGCTGTGGGGTTTGCTGGCGCTGGCGCTGCGCTTCGTTCCCTATATCGGCCCGGTCATCGCGACGCTGTTGCCTCTGTTCCTGGCGCTTGCCGTGGCGCCCGGCTGGTCGCTCGTGCTCTGGACCGCAGGGCTTTTCGTCGTGGTCGAACTGATCACCGGCAACGTGATCGAACCCTGGCTCTACGGCTCGCGCACCGGGCTGTCGCCATTGGCCATCATCGTTGCGGCGATCTTCTGGACCTGGCTCTGGGGGCCATTGGGCCTGGTTCTGTCGACGCCGCTCACGGTCTGTCTCGTCGTGCTCGGCCGCCATGTGCCGCAGTTCGAATTCCTCGACGTTCTGTTCGGCAACGAACCCGTGCTCGAACCGCACGCCCGGCTTTACCAGCGGCTGTTGGCCGGCGATCCCGAGGAAGCGACGGACCATGCCGAGGAGATGCTGGACGAAGAATATCTGGTCGAGTTCTACGACAAGGTCGCGATTCCCGCACTTCTGCTCGGCGAGCAGGACCGGGTGCGTGGTGTGCTGAGCGACGAGCAAAGACAGCAGGTCGCGGGCAGCGCGCTGACGATGGTGGCGAACCTCGACGACAGCGCGCAGGAGGAGGCGGAAGCGGACGACACGGCCGCGGCCGAGGACAACGGCTCACGCGAGGACAGGCACGTTCAGGGGGAGGTTCAGGGCGAGGAGTACACCGAACTGCCGGATGGCACGGGCATGTCGGTGCTGTGCGCCGGCGGGCGCGGCGAACTCGACGACGCGGCGGCCGCCATGCTGGCCCAGGTGCTCGAAGTCCAGGGCGCTACGGTGTTGAGAGCGAGCTTCGCCGAGATGGAACCGGGGAGCATTCGCCGCCTTGAGCTCGACGCCGTCGATAGTGTCGTCATCGGATTTTTGAACCGGGATTCCGTCAAGCACGGGCGGTTCCTGGTCCGTCGGCTGAAACGCACCAAACCAAGGTTGCGAGTGGGCATCGTGTTGTGGTCGGAAGCCGACAGCGACAACCAGGAGGCAGATGCCAGATTGGCCAACGAGATCAACGCCGATTTCGTCGCACGTGGCATGGTAGGCGCGGTGCTCGGTGCGTTGTCCAGCGCTCCGCCGGTGGCGCTGAAGACCACCGCCAAACGCCGCATGCGTCGCCTGACGCCGGCGCGCAAGAAAGAGCCGCTCGCCGCGGCAAAATGAGCGCGGCGAAGACCGCGGCAGGTTGGGTTATTACCGCTTTCGCGAAAGTGGTAATAACGAAACGGCTCAGGTCATCTTCGCAAGGTCGCCCTGAACCGTCCGCCGCGGCAAACGGCGCCAACCTTCATACAGTCCAGAAATAGCGCACCGTATGGAAGAAGACCGGAGCGGCGAAGACCAGGCTGTCGGCACGGTCCATCATGCCACCATGGCCTTCGATCAGATGGCCCCAGTCCTTGACGCCCTGATCGCGCTTGATGGCCGAGGCGACCAGCCCGCCAAGGAAGCCCATCAGGCAGGCGATGAAGGCGACGCCGGCTGCCTGCAGCGGCGAGAACGGCGTCAGGAACGACAGCAGCGCGCCGAGCAGGCTCGACGCCGCCAGCCCGCCGACCAGCCCCTCCCAGGTCTTCGACGGCGAGACCGTCGGCGCCAGGAGATGCCGGCCGAACAGCTTGCCGAAAATATATTGCAGCACGTCGCTGCCTTGCACGGTGATGATCAGGAAAGCGATCAGCAACAGGTTGCGGCCTTCGAAGCCTGGCACCTCGAGCGTCAGCAGCGCCGGCACGTGGCTGACGCAGTAGACCGAAATCATCACCGCCCATTGCTGCGCCGAGACGCGCTCGAGAAAGCGCTCGGTGTCGCCGTGCAGCGCGGTGATCGCCGGCATCAGCAGGAAGCAGTAGACCGGGATGAAGATGGTGAACAGGCCGTACCAGGCGGTCCACACCAGCCAGTACTGGAACGGGATGACGATGCCGAACATGCCGAGCAGCACCCAGTGGTCGCTGCGGCGGCTGTGCGTCAGCGTCACGAATTCGCGCAACGCGGCGAACGAAATCAGCGCGAACAGGATGGTCATGCCGGGGCGGCCGAAGAAGAAGGCAACGGTGATCGCCACCACCATCACCCACCAGGCATTGATGCGCTGGGTGAGGTTGACCAGCGTCGGCGACAACGGCTTTGGCGCGCGCCATGACAAGACGCCGGCGACGACGCTGGCGCTGATCAGCACCGCCAGCAGGCCGACAATCAGAATGAGGGTTTCGTGCATCATCGGCAGCATTTTGCCTTGGTCCTCAATCGTCTCGCTGCGGCCGGGGGTTCAGCGCCAGCAGCGTTTCGCGGGCGCGGTCGAGAAAGGCGCGGCGTTCCTCACCCGGTTGAATGGCGATCGGGGCGCCGAAGACGACGCGGCAAAGCAGCGGCACCGGCACGAATTGGCCCTTGGGCAGCACCCGCGACATGTTCTCGATCCAGCACGGGATGAGCTCGACATCGGGCCGCGCCATCGACAGATTGTAGAGGCCGGAGCGGAACGGCAGCAGCGGTTCGTCGGTCATGTTGCGCGTGCCTTCGGGAAACAGGATCAGCGAGTGGCCCTGGTCGAGCACCGACAGCATGATCGAGATCGGGTGCTGCGTTTCATCCGTCCACTGCCGGTGGATCAGCACGGAAGACAGCATGTCCTCGGCAATGAAACGGCGCAGCCGCGACTTGCTCCAATAATCGGCGGCCGCCACCGCATGGGTACGGGCGCGCTCCTTCTCGCTGAGGCAGGCCGACAGCAGGATGAAATCGCCGTGGCTGGCATGGTTGGCGAAGTAGATGCGCTGCCGGTCCGACGGCTGGCTGCCGTTCCAGATCGGCCGCACGCCGGTGACCACCCAGGCCAGTGCCGACAGGCCGACCGAGGTCACCGTCTGCAGCAGGGTATAGGTGCTGACGCGAAGCTTTGTCATGGACGGGCTCAAAAGAATGCCGCGACGACCGAGGCCGCCGCGAACAGGCTGAAGGCGATACGCTGCTTGGCGAGCAGACGGCGCGTGCCGGCCATCCGCTGGTCGAGCGAGCGGCCACCGGCCGCCGTGGGTTTCAGCCGCATGCGCGCCAGCACGTCGTCGATCGCCGCACCGCCGCCTGCTTCGCTGGCGTGGCTGGCCATCAGCCGGAACAGCAGCGCGTCGAACAAAAGCAGGGCCGAGAGAATAATTGTGGCTATGGCACCCGCGGCGGCGATCAGCCAGGCCGCCGCGGACAGCGACGATGTTTGCGGCGCAGTCGCCAGGCCGATGACCGGCGCCGCCAGCAAGGCAGCAGCAATCAACAGCAGCGGCCACGCCACCTGCACCATCAGTCCGGCGGCGAACGTCTCGGCCTTATCTCGAAAAGCAGTCATGTCGCCGCGTCCATGCCAAGATGCACAGGCCGGCCGGCGGCAGCGAGCTGGCCTCGCGCCTGATCCGACGTGGCGGCCCGGCCGCTGGCGACCAGCCATTCGGCGACGACGGCGGCGCTGCGCTGGAAGCCGAGCGCACAGCAGACCAGCACCGTGCCCTGGCTCCGCGCCGTCTCGATCGCCGCCACCGCTTGCGCACGCGCCTCGCGAGACGGCGGCAAAAGGTCGACCATGGGCAGGCTCAACCATCGGATCGAGGCGCCACGCGGCCGTTCCAATTCGCCGGCAAGGTCGATCACCGTGCCGAAGGCGTCGGCCTCGGCGGCGGTCGGAAAACGGCCAAGGGAAACACCGTCGGCGATGACGATCTGCGCCGGGAGCTTTCGCGTCCATGCCCACACATTGACCTTGGCGGCAACCCGGTAGGGCCACAGCAGAAGACGGCTGGCCAGCGACACGCGGCCATCGGCTGTTTTCTGGAACACCTTGGCGCCGGCGCCGGCATAGGCGAAAGCGATTATGGCCAGCGCCAGTGCCGGCCACAACAGGATGAGCCACAGCGCCGAGACCAATGCGCCGGCGGCAGCGCCGGCCAGCGCAAAGGCTGCGCCAAGCGCATAGAACAGCGCCAGAAGCCGCGCTTTCGGGTCCGCGGTCAGGCGGAAGCCGGCGAAAGGCAAGGCGCCGTCGCGCGGAAACAGCCACAGCGCGAAAAGGCCGAGCAGCGCGCCGGTCGGTATGTCGATGAAATGGTGCTGCCACGTCGTCAGCACCGAGGCGCCGATCAGGAAACACCAGACATGCCAGGCGACGCCGGCGATGCCGGCCAATCTGTGACGGCAATGGTCCCAGATGATGACCAGCAGCGCGATATGCAGCGACGGCGCCTGGTTGAAGGGTTTGTCGAAGCCGCCGAGTACGGCGAACATGAAGCCGGGCAGACCGCTCGTCTGCGGGCGCACGAACGTGGCAGTCAGCGGGAACAGGATGAAGCAGGCGACGGCGACGATCTGTGCCGTCAGATAGCGGCCGGCGAGGCGGTCGACGCCGCTCTTCGAATTGTTCAACACCAGCGACAAGCCGTAGAACAGGTTGATCGACCAGTAGGGCACGATCGTCCAGGCAAGGAACGGGATGCCATGCTCCCAGCCAAAGACGATGCTGCCGACGTCGTCGCGCCGCGACGCCAGCCAGTTGGCGAAGCCGTAGGTGGCGTAGAAGAACGGCGCCAGAAATGCCAGCCACAATGCGGCGCGCAGGACGATCCCGGGATACGGCTCGCGCGGCAAGGCCGGAAGGGCAGCGGCATCGCGAGGTGAGGCACAGGCAGGCAGGTCCATGCTCAGACGCGCCGCGCGACCGAAACGGTGAAGATGCCCCACTGGTCGATGCGCTGGTCGAGCTTCTCGAAGCCGGCGGCCGCCACCAGCTGGTCCATCTCGGCCTGCGTGCGGCGGCGCATCACCCAGGCCTGGCCGCCGCGGTGCGAGGTCAGGCTGCGCGCGATCATCTCGAGCTGCGGATGCCAGGGCTGGTTGGTGTAGACCAGCAGGCTTCCGGGCTGCATGGCGCTGGCCAGTCCACCGAGCGAGCGGGCGATCATGGCATTATCGGAAAACAATTCGTAGAGCCCCGAGACGATGGCGAGATCCGGCGCCGGGTCGAGCCCGGCCAGCAGCGTGGCGTCGAAGGCGTCACTTCGATGGAACGAGACGGTCGCCGGCAGATGGCGCTCGGCGATCAGCTTGCGGCCGAGCGAGACGTTGAGCTCGGAGAAATCCTGCAGCCGCACGCTTGCCGGCGGCGCGGCGCCTTTCTGCACGGCATCGAGCACATAGCGGCCATGGCCGGCGGCGATATCGACGATATGGACCGGCCGACCGGCGGCCTTCAGCGTCTCAACGGCGCTGCCTATCAGCTCCTCCAGATGCAGCTTGCGCTGGCGGATGCCGCGCCAGCCGATGGCATCGAGAAAGGTGCGGTCGATCATGCGGCCGATGGGGCTGATGCCGCGCGCCTCGTTCTCATAGACATAGTCGAGCGTCGAGCCGGAATCGAAGCCGGTGGCAATCCCCGTCTTCATGCCGGACGACAGCCAGGCGCCCATGCGGATCGAGGCGCGGCTCATTGCCCAGTAGAGCCCCCTGGGAGACAGCAGCGGCAGCGGCGAGGCCAGCCGGTCGGCCTCGTCGCGTGTGTAGCCGGCGCGGTCGGCCCAGGTCAGGTCGACCGGCTCTTCCGGCGCCGCGAACTGCTTTTCGAGGAAGGGCCTGATCAGGTCGAGTGCCTTGTGGCGGTCGCGCTCGCCCAGCGTGTCGTGGAAAAAGCCGGGCAGCACGTGCCGCTTCTTGGCCGGGCTCGCCAGATTGACGAAGAATTCGTGCTGCGGTCCATGGCGCACCACCCAGTCGCTGCCGGAGATCAGAAGCTGTGTCGGCACGGTGATGGCGCGGGCATCGGCGACGATGCGCGCGGCATGATCGTAGAGCTCGACCAGGATGTTGGAGGCGATCGGCCGGGTGATCAGCGGGTCGGCGTCGAAGGAGGCGATGCGCTCGGGATCATGCGTCAGGAATTTCGCCTTGACGTAGGAATTGACGAAGAAGCGGCCCTTCAGCTTCTGCCACAACGCAATGCCTTGCTTGGCGAAGGGCACGTAGAGCTTGACCGAGAAGGCCGGCGAGGCCAGCACCAGGGCGCGAATGTCGGGCGCGTAATCATGCACCCAGGCGGCGGCAAGCACGGCGCCGAAGGATTGCGCGATCAGCGCGATATCGCGCCGGGCAAAGCCGTCGCTGCCGATCTCGCGCACAAAACACTCGATGTCGCGCACCAGTGCCGCAAACGATGGCGCATAGCCGCGTTCGCCGGCGGAGCGGCCATTGCCGCGCGCGTCCCAGGCATAGAAGGCGTGGTCGGGCATCTGCAGCTCGTCGACCAGATGCGCCATGCGGCCGCCATGCTCGTGGCCGCGATGGAACAGCAGGATGGCACCCTTGCGGTTTTCCGACAGCGCCGGCCAATAGCGATAGAAGACCTCGGTGCCGTCATGGCTCTTGAAGCTGCGCTCCTGCGCCACCCGCTCGATATTGGCTGAAGCCACTGCGGCAACCGTCTGTTGGTGAAGCATGTTGTTCTCCCTGGCGAGACCGGAATTCAGCTGCTGCTCCCGTTAAGGCCGCTGCGTATCCGGTTGATGGCGGTCGCCAGCGAGAGTGTAGCCATGGCCGGAAACACGAGCGGCGTGAGCGCTGGGACCCACAGGCCGGACGCGATAAGCACGGCGAGGATGCCAAGCGCCAGCGCCCGGTCGCTTTTGCCGAACGGGCCGGCATAGTTGCGCCCGGTTCCGGCGGCGATGCCGAGCACGCCGGCGAACTCCGTGATCATAGCCGCGATCGCGAATGCAACGAGGCCCCAGGCAGGAAAAATGACGGCAAAGGCCAGGATCAAAGCGAGATCGGAGACGACATCACAAAGCTCGTTGAGATACATGCCGAGCTTCGAGGCCTGGCCATGTTCCCTTGCGAGCATGCCGTCGATCGCATTCAGCGCCATTCGCGCAAACAGCACGAGCGGCATCAGCAGAAAGACCGCGCGATGGCCTGCAAGGACTGCCACCGCAAGGCCGGCGGCGAGCGAGAGGGCAGCGGCCAGCAGTGTGATCTGGTTGGCGGTGACGCCGGCCCTGGCCAGGCCATCGGCAAGCGGCCGCAGCCTGGCCTGGAAGGCCGGTTTCAGCGCATAAAGCGTCGGCATGTGCGAACCCCCCGGCCGCGGTGCAAATGATGTTGGCGAGGATGGTCAATTGGCGCGCAAGACGCAAGGGCGGCGCCCTGCCACTTTTCGACATCCGGATATGTCGGCGCTAGCTTTCCCTGCCATTGTCGCCCGGGAACCGTGCGGGCAAGCTTTCTTCGGCCGCCGCCCAGGCGCGACTATGATAGCGCCGCAGGATGAGAATGCATGTCGCGAAGACCGCCAGCCCGCAAATCACGCCGGGCGACATGCCCCCGCCGAAAGCGGACTTAACAACGATGCCGGTGAAGACGCCGGCAATGGCGCCGTTGATCGTGCCCACCATCCCCGCGGTGGTCATGAAATATTGCAGCGGCGAGGGTCTGAGGCCCTTGTCGACCAGCACCGCCGAGGGGTCGTCATGCGTGGAATTGACAAGGTATCTTTGCAGGACCGGCGCCAGTTCGACGAAATAGTGGCGGATCCTGGCCATGCCGCGGGCATGCACCATGTCCTCGATGGCAACCTGCACCGCGCGCACAAAGGTGACCAGTCCGATGAAGAAAAGGCAAGGCAGCAAGATCAGGCTGAACAACACGAACGGCCTGCCCATCTCCGTGACCTGCGCGACGAAGGACAAGGCAATCGTTGCGCTTGAGACCGAGGTCAGGAACAGATCGGCTCTCTGGTTCGCTTCCTGAATGGTCGCGGCGCGAGCGTTTTGCAGCACGAAATGCTCGGTCGTCAGGCACTGCAGGGCGTGCTGCGCCTGGTCAGGCGGAACCGGAGCGTCGGGAGAACGGGTCATCGACATTTGCCCGCTTCTGCCCGCCGGAACCGACAGGCAGAAGGGACGTCGTCCTACGAGCCGTCAGGACTTGCCGTCGCCGCCGGTGATGGCGATACGCTTGGCCTTTGCCTGGGCGCGCTCCGTCTTGGGCAGCGTCACGCTGAGCACACCGTTCCGGAACGCGGCGTTCACCTTGTCTTCGTCGACTTCGTAGCCGAGCGGGATACGCCGCTCGAAACGGCCATAGAAGCGTTCGGAGAACTGCCTGTCCTTGTCCTCGGTCTCTTCGCGCTTCTCGCCGCGCAGCGTCAGCACACCGTCATCGAGCAGCAACTCGACGTCTTTCTCGTCCATGCCGGGGATCTCGGCGGTGACGCGGATCTCCTTTTCGCTATCGGAGATTTCGACACTCGGCCAGCTGGCGCGGGCAGCGGAGAAGCCACCGAGCGACGGCAGCCTCGTGTCGAAGCCGCGGAACGCCTCGTCGAACAGGCGGTTCATTTCGCGATGCAGCGTCAGGAAGGGATCGCCGTCGCCGTTGCGGAACAGGCTGGGGGGCTGATTGTTCTCCCGGCCCCACGGAATGAGATCACGAATAGCCATTGCATAGTCTCCTTTCTCGACTGGTGCATTCAGGCAGCCTGCTTGTTTGCTTCGCCCTGCGCGACCTTCGACCCGATCTTCGGCGAGGCGACATCGGTCGCGATGGCGATGCGCCGAGGCTTCATCTCCTCTGGCACCTCACGTACCAGATCGATGCTGAGCAGGCCGTTGTCGAGCGAGGCGCCTGCGACCTTGACGTGATCGGCAAGCTCGAAACGGCGGGTAAAGGGCCGTGTGGCGAGGCCATGATGCAGATACTCCGCGTTGTCCGGCTCCTTGTGCTGGCCGGAGACAATGAGGAGGTTGGGTTCATGAGTGATTTCGAGGTCGTCCTCGGAAAACCCGGCTACGGCGATGGTGACGCGGTAGTTGTTCTCGCCGCTGCGCGCGATGTCATAGGGCGGCCAGGCGTCGAAGGCCTGCGGAGCATTTTCCAGCAGGTTGAAGACGCGGTCGAAGCCGATGCTCGACCGATAGAGCGGGGAAAAGTCGAATGCGGTTCTCATAGCTACATCCTCCATCGAGCAACATAGATACGAGGGGCGCCAAAGAGCTGGCGCTCCCTGGTTCCGCCGGCCCCATTTCGGCGACCGGTGCCTTCGATCTGGTTATTGTCCGCCGCAAGTCAAGACCCCGGTGGCTCTCGCGTTGCCGGTTTTTGGGCCGGTTTTCGGTCGGTTCGGCGGGGCTGCCAATCTCGCCACAAGTGGGGAGATGTCCGGCACGAGATTGCCTGTCTGGTTTCAATTGCCAACGCTGACTTCCCCGGCCGGTTATTGTCTGCAGCAGGTCAAGACCCAGATTTCTTGTGTTGCCGGGCCCGTTCCCGGCACTCGCAGATGGAGCTGACCATGACACGCGACGAGATCATTTCTGTGCTGGGCCCGGTCGACGAAGCCGTGATCGCCGACATTGCGGCGACGGACGGGACGGTCCAGGAATTGCGCGAGGCCCTGGCCTGGATCGCCGCCGACGAGGCGCTGGTGAACGAGGGCCGACCGCTGCCGACGGCAAGGGTAGCGACGCTGATCGAACTGCTGCAAGGGCCGGACGAGGAGGAATAACCGGCTGTTGCCGCGATGCTCTTGAACCGCGCAAAGGGACGAACCATGTCCTTCAGCGGCGCCGGCCGGCCGCCGGTGCCGCCAGCGTAACGTTGCTTGCTCAAACAAGAAGACGATCAGAAAACAAGGAGGAAGTGATGGACGACGTCCGCTTCGCCGAGCCGATCACGTTGAAATTCCAATCGAGCGAGCGCAAGGTCGCCAGCAGTTGGGAAGCCATCGAATGCATGCGCCAGCAGTGGCCGGACCGTGCACGCGGCCGGAGCTGGCGCGCCGCCTATCGGACCTGCCGCGACGCGCTCGACGGCTGGCGCACCGCGCGTGATGCGCGCAAGGCCTTCGTCAGGGCGGCGCGCAAGGCTGGATTGCTCGCCCGCAAGCCTGTCGACCACGCCGGCTAGTCCGGACGCCCTCCGATATTGTGAGATCCAAAACAAGTGGGGGAGAGTCAGCTACCTCTTTCCCCCGCTTCGGAGGCACTTTGTTTGCTGTCTGGCGGCAGATCGGCTTGCTCCTCAGTGGACGGTGATAATGCCGTTTACGGCCCGCCATTCGGACGGTTGGATCAGACGGTGATGAGCCACGCGCACCGAATGTAGCGGGCCTTCGATCTCGCGCTCCCAGAAATCGAGGAAATGCTTCAGCGTCGGGAAATCAGGGGCGATATCGTATTCCTGCCAGATATAGAGCTGAAGCAGGCTTCGATGATCGGGCAGACGGTAGTGGATCTCCGCCGTGGTGAGGCCAAACCCTTGCATCTGGAGCTGAAAGTCCCTGCTGGTCATGCAATCCTTCCTTTCCCAATGAACCTCGGTCTGCAAAACGCCTCGCCTTCCACATAGGTTCCAGCCGCCGGCAAGCGGCTCAGGAGACGGACAGATTTGGAAATCCGGCCGGGTCATCGCGCCGGAAACGGCGAATGTGCGAACAATTACAGCGTATTGGCACTCTCAGGTGTCGAGTGCTAAAATTTTTGCATGATCCTCTTGAAAGCTGAAAAAAGCGCGACTAGTTCGTATGCGCGCGATGCCTGAAGAAGAGATCGCGCACCCCGTGCCGGGCCGATATTGCCGGTCCGGTCAGGAGGATGTTCGAAAATCTGTTTGTCCCGAGAGGAGAACGACATGGCGTTCCGTCCATTGCATGACCGCATCCTGGTCCGCCGCATCGAGGTCGACGAAAAGACCGCGGGCGGCATCATCATCCCCGACACCGCCAAGGAGAAGCCGCAGGAGGGCGAGGTCATTGCCGCCGGTCCGGGCGCGCGCGACGACAGCGGCCAATTGCAGCCGCTCGACGTCAAGGTCGGCGACCGCATTTTGTTCGGCAAATGGTCCGGCACCGAGATCAAGCTCAATGGCGAGGATCTGCTCATCATGAAAGAGAGCGACGTGCTGGGCGTGATCGAAGCCACGGGCGAGATGAAGAAGGCTGCCTGAGCGGGGCCTGAACAAGCATTCCAGTCAACGAAAAGCTGCCTATCGAGGAGTGTTCCAATGGCTGCCAAAGATGTGAAATTTCATACCGAAGCCCGCGAGAAGATGTTACGCGGTGTCGATATGCTTGCCAATGCGGTGAAGGTGACGCTTGGTCCCAAGGGCCGCAACGTTGTCTTCGACAAATCGTTCGGCGCGCCGCGCATCACCAAGGACGGCGTGACGGTGGCAAAAGAGATCGAGCTCGAGGACAAGTTCGAGAACATGGGCGCTCAGATGGTCCGCGAAGTTGCTTCGAAGACCAGCGACACCGCAGGCGATGGCACCACGACCGCGACGATTCTTGCTCAGGCCATTGTCAGGGAAGGGGCCAAGGCGGTCGCTGCCGGCATGAACCCGATGGATTTGAAGCGCGGCATCGACAAGGCGGTCGACGCCGTGGTCGCCGACCTGAAATCCAATGCCCGCAAGGTGACCAGGAACGACGAAATCGCTCAGGTCGGCGCCATCTCTGCCAATGGCGATGCCGAGATCGGCCGCTTCCTCGCAGAGGCGATGGAAAAGGTTGGCAATGAGGGTGTCATCACTGTCGAGGAAGCGAAGACCGCTGAGACCGAGTTGGAAGTGGTCGAAGGCATGCAGTTCGACCGTGGCTACCTCTCGCCCTATTTCATCACCAATCAGGATAAGATGCGCGTCGAACTCGAAGAACCCTATGTGCTGATCCACGAGAAGAAGCTGTCCAACCTGCAGGCCATGCTTCCTGTGCTCGAAGCCGCCGTGCAATCCGGCAAGCCGCTGTTGATCATCGCCGAGGACGTCGAGGGCGAGGCGCTGGCGACGCTGGTCGTCAACAAGCTGCGCGGCGGCCTGAAGGTCGCGGCCGTCAAGGCACCGGGCTTCGGCGATCGCCGCAAGGCCATGCTGGAGGATATTGCCATCCTGACCGGCGGCACGGCGATCTCGGAGGACCTCGGCATCAAGCTCGAGAACGTCACACTGGAGATGCTCGGCCGCGCCAAGAAGGTGCTGATCGAGAAGGAGAACACCACCATCGTCGACGGCGCCGGCCGCAAGGATGAAATCCATGCGCGCATCAGCCAGATCAAGGCGCAGATCGAGGAAACCACCTCCGACTACGACCGCGAAAAGCTGCAGGAGCGGTTGGCCAAGCTCGCCGGCGGCGTCGCCGTCATCCGTGTCGGCGGCTCGACCGAGATCGAGGTCAAGGAGCGCAAGGATCGCGTCGACGACGCCATGCACGCCACACGCGCGGCGGTTGAGGAGGGCATCCTGCCCGGCGGCGGCGTGGCGCTGTTGAGAGCGGCGAAGGCGCTCGATAATGTCGTCGTCGACAATCCCGATCAGAAGACCGGTGTCGACATCGTGCGTCGCGCCATCGAAGCGCCGGTGCGCCAGATCGCCGAGAATGCCGGCGCCGAAGGTTCGATCATCGTCGGCAAGCTGCGCGAGACGGGCGAGTTCGGCTATGGCTGGAACGCGCAGACCAACGAGTTCGGCGACCTCTACAGTCAAGGCGTCATCGACCCGGCCAAGGTCGTGCGCACTGCCCTGCAGGGTGCCGCCTCTGTTGCCGGCCTGCTGGTGACGACCGAGGCGATGGTGGCCGAGAAGCCGAAGAAGGAAGCTGCCGCGCCGGCCATGCCCGGCGGTGGCGGCATGGACTTCTAAGGCCAGGCTTCCAAAGCGCGACTTCGAAACGGCAGATGGACCGTGTCCGCCAAAAGCGGGCACGGTCTTGCCGGTCCGGGACTAATGCTGAGCAGGTGTTGCCATGGATATGATGGACAGTTTTGGAAAGATCGCGGCGCCGACCCGCCCGAAAAACGATTTCAACTATGAAGCCGACTGCAGGGCGGCGCTGGCGCCTTTGGTCGACGGCTTGCTGGATATGGCCGAGTCGGCCGGCTGGGACCGCCGCAAGGCGGCCTACACGCTGATGTTTCTGTCGGCTCAACGCGTGGGGGCCGGCACGGAGGAGCGCAAATGATCGCGGCGCGGATGCGCGAATGCCTGCGCCTGCTGCGTTGGTCGGAAACCGATTTCGCCGAAGAGGCGGGATACCCGCTCGCCAAGGCAAAGGCGTGGCTCTACGGGCGCGAACATCCGCCGCTGGGCGTGGCGGCCTGGCTCGAGGCGCTGGTCAAGGTGCATCGGCTGCTGCCGCGGCCGGGCATGCAAGCCGTATTGCATTCGCCGATCGACGCCGTCCTGCAGGCGGATCGAAGCGCCCGCGCGGTTGAGTTCCGCAAGGAGCCGATTGAGCCAGGAAAGGAGAGTGTCATCGATCGTGCTTCGTTCGACAAGCCGGTTACCATCCTCACCGGCCTCGGTACGCCGACGAAGATAGAAAGCGCGGCTGAGGCTTATGCACTTTTGGCTGAGTGGCCGGCAACGAGCCGGACGGCCGCGCATGACATCGCCGCAAAAGCGTGCCGTGCAGCACTGGAAGGAGAGATCGACGCCGAGACGGCGCGCGCCACCTTCGTTGCCTTCGCCCGCCGCAACGGCCTGCTTGCGCCGCAGACGAACGGGATGGTTGCCGGCGAGAGCGTTGCTGGCGCGACGGTTGCCGATTGGGCAACGCGCGCACAGCGCGTCAACGCCCCAGCCTGAGCGGTTGGAGAAGTCGCCAATCTCCCCCCTTGAGGGTCCCTTGAGGGGGAGATGTCGCCGAAGGCGACAGAGGGGGTCGGTACGTCCTGGCGCGACGCCATGTTGGACGAAAGAGAAAGTTGGCGCCTCACGCGCGGCTACCCCCTCTGGCCTGCCGGCCATCTCCCCCTCGAGGGGGGAGATTACGCGCTCAGCCGCTTTCGCCTACTAAGCCATCGGTAGCAGCCGGCGCATGATCAGCGAGGCATGGCCGCCCACCCCGTGTGCAGCCGGCCGGCGCTCGACGACCTCGAAGCCGTGCGTGCGATAGAAGGCGATTGCGCGGTCGTTGCCCCCGATCACTTCCAGGGCGATGCTGGGAATACCCGCATGCGCGGCAAGAACGGCATGCAGCAGGTCGGCGGCAAGGCCGGTGCCGTACTCGCTTTTGTCTATATGGAGCCGCTCGAGCATGACCTCGCCTTTGTCGTCCATCGCGGCCATCGCATAACCGGCGAGCGAGCCGTCAGCCCGCTCAGCGACGAAGGACATCTTGCTGTCGTCCCTGAGCTCGGCCGCCAACCGCTCCGGCGCGTGCCTCTCATCCGACAGCCGAGCCGTGGTCTCGGCACCCAGGATCGGCGAATAGGTGTGTCGCCAGGACCCTCCAAGCAGCCGCGACACCGCCGGAACGTCCTGTTCGGTCATGGTTCTTATTTGGGTCATTGGCACCTCGCCTCAGAAACCTGCCCCTTTTGAGCGGAGATGTCCGGCAAGACAGAGAGGTGCTGTCCCGCCGGCCCTGCACGGCTGAGTTCAGCGCACATCCGCGCCGGCCACCATGACTATGTGCTGGCAGACATTGTCGATATCGCGAATGACGTCGTCGTTCCAGAACCGCAGGATAGTCCAGCCCAGCGCTTCAAGCCGTGCGCTTCTGGTAGCGTCCGATATTGAGGCATCGGCCCGGGCATGCTGGGAGCCATCCAGTTCGACAATCAGCTTTTTGTCCGGGCAGGCAAAATCGACAATATGGCCTGCAATTGGCATCTGCCGCCGAAATGCCAGCCCCATGAGTCGATGCGCCCTGACCTCATTCCAGAGCTTCAGCTCGGCATCCGTCATGGCCTTGCGCATCTTGTGCGCATTGCCGCGGTTACGGGGAGGTACGGGATAGTGATTCACTACTTCTATTCCTCAGCGCGAACCTTGCCCATCTTCTCTATGCTGCGCTTGAACACCCCCCTCTGTCCTGCCGGACATCTCCCCCTCAAGGGGGGAGATTGGCAGCTTCGCCGAAAATTCTCCCTTCTTTAGAGATTGGCGAAAGCTGGAGCGACGTCCAATCTCCCCCCTTGAGGGGGAGATGGCCGGCAGGACAGAGGGGGGTGCTGACCCGCCGACCTGGATAGGCATGGCACCTGTATCACCGCCTTACCCGCGATTTCAGCCAGCGGTCGAAGGCCACGGCGAGGATGAGGATCAGGCCGATGACGATGCTTTGCGTGTAGGACGAGACGTTGTTGAACTGCAGCCCGTTCTGCAAGACGCCGATCAGTCCTGCACCGACCACCGTGCCGCCGACGCTGCCGATGCCGCCGAACAGCGAGGTGCCGCCGATGACGACCGCCGAGATCACCGTCAGCTCGTAGCCGATGCCGGCGACGGCTTCGGAGGAGTTGAGCCGCGCCGACAAAACGAAGGCGGCAAGGCCGGCGAAGAAGCCGACGATGATGTAGACCGAGATCAGGATGCGGTCGACACGCAGGCCGGAGAGTCGTGCCGCCTCGGCATTGCCGCCGACGGCATAGACCGCGCGGCCGTAACGTGTGTAGCGCAGCACGATATGGCAAAGGATCGCGGCAATCGCGAAGATGATCGCCGGCACCGGAACCGGGCCGATCAGGCCGGTACCGAACCAGCGCATCGAGGCGTCGAAGCCGGAGATCGGGCCGCCATTGGAAATCGTCAAGGTCAGGCCGCGAAACACGGTGAGGCCGCCAAGCGTGACGACGAAGGGCGGCACTTTCAGCCTGGTGATGGCAAAGCCCTGGACGCCGCCGGCCATGGCACCGACGACGACGGCGGCGAGAAGGGCGGCGAACCAGCCATAGCCCTGCGTGCCCGTTGTCGACAGCGACAGCGTGTTGGCGGTGCCGCCCTTGGCCACCACCGCCGCGACCATGCCGCAGAAGGCGAGCAGCGAGCCGACCGACAGGTCGATCCCGGCGGTGAGGATGACGAAGGTCATGCCGAGCGCGATCAGGCCGGTGATCGAGATCTGGCGCATGATGTTGAACAGGTTGATCGGGTCGATGAAGCTCGGCTTCAGCACGGTGAAGACGACGATCAGCAACGCCAGGAACATCAGTGGGCCGAAACTCATCAGCAGCCGCGCAATATTGACACCGCCGCGCTGGCTCCGTTCGGTCGTGCTGGTCATTGCGTTGCTTCCTGCTTCTGGTCGAGCGCCATCAGTTCCATCAATTTCTCCTCGGTCGCCTCGACGCCGGGCATCTCGCCGGTAATGCGCCCGCGCCGCATGGTGACGATCCTGTCCGACACCGCAAGCACTTCGGGCAGCTCGGACGAGATCATCATGATGGCGATGCCGCGCGCGGCGAGCTCCACCAGGATCTGGTGCACTTCCGCCTTGGCGCCGACATCGACGCCGCGCGTCGGTTCATCGACGATCAGTACCTTGGGATCGCGCGCCAGCCAGCGGGCAAGGATCACCTTCTGCTGGTTGCCGCCGGACAGGCCCTCGATCGCCTGCTCGGGCGAAGCCATGCGGATCGACAGCATCTTCCTGTAGTTCGCCAGCGCCTCGCGTTCGCGCCGCTCGGCCATGAAGCCGACACTGGAGTAGCGGTCGAGCGCGGCGATCGAGAAATTGGTGAGGATGGCGAGTGCTGCGAAGATTGCCTGGTGCTTGCGGTCCTCCGGCACCAGGCCGATGCCGAGCTCGATGGCGTCGGCGGGTGAGGCGGGCGCGATCGGCTTGCCGTCGAGCGTGATGGTGCCGGCGGCAATGCGGTCGGCGCCGAAGATGGCGCGGGCGAGCTCGGTGGGGCCGGAGCCGACGAGCCCGGCGACGCCGAGGATTTCGCCCGCCTTGAGGTCGAGATCGACGCCTTCGAGCACGATGGCGTGCGGCGCCTGCGGATCGCGCACCGTGCGCAGGCCGCGCACCGAGAGCCGGACGTCGCCGGCGACGTCGCGCTGCGTCGGCCTGGCATAGAGCTCGGAAGCGGCGCGGCCGACCATCTTCTCGATGATCTTCGGCAGTTTGATCGGCCCGCCTTCGCGGTCGAGATGGCCGGCCAGCCTGCCGTCGCGCAGCACCGTCATGCGGTCGCAGATCGCCGAGGCCTCCTCCAGCCGGTGGGTGACGAACATGATGGCGACGCCATCCTTGCGCAGCCGGTCCATGATCGACATCAGCCTGTGCACTTCGGTTTCGGTCAGCGCCGAGGTCGGCTCGTCCATGATGATCAAGCGGCTCTTCAGCGACAGCGCGCGGGCGATCTCGACCAGCTGCTGCTCGGCCACCGACAGCGCCGACACCGGCGTCGCCGGGTCGAGGTCGAGGCCGACGCGAGCGATGATCGCGCGCGAATCTTCCTCCATCTTCCGCCAGCTGACCAGCCCGAACCGGCCGAGCGGCGCGCGACCGATGAAGATATTCTCCGCCACGGTCAGCGTCGGGATCAGGCTCAGTTCCTGGTAGATTGTTACGATGCCGTGGCGCTTGGCATCCTGCGGATTGTGCGGGCTGAATTCGACCCCATCGAAGACGATGCGGCCGCTGGACGGCGGCATCACGCCGGACAGGATCTTGAGCAGCGTCGATTTGCCGGCTCCGTTCTCGCCGAGCAGGCCGAGAATCTCGCCGGGGCGGACTTCGAGCGAAACGTCGTTCAGCGCGGTGACGCCGGCAAAGCGCTTGGTCACGCCCTCGACGGTGAGCAGGGCGGGAGAGGGCGCGATGGCGGCTGCCTTGGGCAAAGTTTGCTCCTGGATTGCGATTGTCGGCGGGACAGCGCCCCCCTCTGTCCTGCCTGACATCTCCCCCACGAGGGGGGAGATTGGATGTCTTTCGCCAACCTTCCTGCGTTGCAGAAAAGGCGCCATCGGCGAAGCTTCCGATCTCCCCCCAAGTGGGGGAGATGCCCGGCAGGGCAGAGGGGGGGCGCGACAGAATGCTACTTTTGCCGCTGCGCGCCCTTTGTGCAACCTTACTTCGTCTCGCCCAGCCTCTCCGCCTTGTCGAGATTGTCCTTGCCGATGACGATCGGCGTCAAAAGCACCAGCTTTTCCTTCGGCTCGGTCTTGTCCCTGGCATAGGCGACCGCGATCTGCACCGCAGTGCGCGATTGTTCGCCGGGGAATTGCTCGACCGTTCCGGCCAGCTTGCCGTCGCGCACTGCGACCAGCGCTTCGGGAAGCGCGTCGAAGCCGTAGATCTTGACGTCGGTGAAGTTGCGCGCCGCGCAGGCTTCAACCGCGCCAAGCGCCATGTCGTCATTGGCGCAGATGATCGCGTCGGGCTTGCCGTTGGCGGCAAGGCCGGCCTCGGTGACGGACAGCGCCTCGGCGCGGGCGAAGTTGGCGGTCTGCTCGAAGATGATCTGGTACTTGTCCTTCATCGGATCGAGGACGTTGTGCACACCCTTGTTGCGGTCGATCGCCGGGCCGGCACCGGGCTGGCCCTGCAGATGGAAGATCTTGGCGCCGTTCGGGAATGCCGCCACCATGGCCTTCGCTTCGGCCTCGCCGCCCTTGACGTTGTCCGCGCCGACATGGGCAAGGATGCCCTCGACGCCTTCGACACGGCGGTCGATGGTGACGACGGGAACGCCGGCCTTGACCGCTTCCTCGATGGCTGGGGCCAGCGCATTGACGTCGAGCGGCGAGATGACGATGGCGTTGACCTTCTGCACGAGCGCCGCTTCGATATCGGCGGTCTGCTTGGGCGCCGAGTTCTGGCCGTCGCTTTCGACCAGGTTGACGCCCTGGGCCTGGGCTTCCGCCTTGATCTGGTTCAGCATGTGCACGAAGAACGGAAAGCCGAGGCTCGGCACCGAACCCAGGATGGTCAGCTTGTCCTGGGCAAAAGCCAGTTGCGGAGCGGCCAGCGCCAAAGCGCCCATCGCCGCGGTCGACAGCAGGAATTCACGTCTGTTGATCAATTTAGTCTCCTCCCAGATGAGCGCACGACCCCGAAACCGGAATGGGTTTTCCGGAAGGTTCCTTGCGTCGATTCAAAAATGGAGTGTCCTTCGAGCGCCCAACTCGTGTTTGAAGGGACGCAACGGCGCTCCAGCCGGTCCACCGCGACGTTCTCCTCCGCTCGGTGCCTGCCGGCGGATGCTAGCCAAGGCCGGAGCTTTGCGCAAGAACGCGCTACCGCGCGCGGCTCGCAGCGACCGCCAAATTGACAGCCGACACGCTCTCGGCCATCCTTAAGGCACGCCGCCTTGCGGCTTGTGCGTGAGTAACCAGCATGGCCAGTTCCGTCGCCAGTCAGAAATCCAAGCGCGCCGCGGTGCGGAACGCGCTCGACCGCCACAAGGTGTACATCACCGCGCAGCGTTTTTCGGCCGGCAGCTACAGCGCGCGGGTGCTGGTCAACGGCGAGGCCTATTGGGTCGACGAATTCCGGCTCAGCCAGCTGCAGCAGGGCCTGTCGCCGGCCGAGCTCGAATTGACGCCGGCCACCGACGATTGAGCGGCATGACGCCGACCTGCCGCATGCTGACAAAATGATTCAAGACATGCGCATCAAGCCGTTGTTTTTGCGCAAGAGCATGTGGCCGTGACCGCCCCGCCAAAGCTCAAGGCCTATCGCGCCAAGCGCGAGTTCACGAGGACGCCGGAACCCGCCGGCGGGCTGGTTGCCGGGGAAGGCAACCGCTTCGTCGTTCACAAGCACCACGCCACCGCCGACCACTACGACCTTCGCCTGCAGGTCGGCGACGTGCTGAAGAGCTGGGCGGTGCCGCGCGGCCCGTCGCTCAACCCCGCCGACAAACGGCTGGCGGTCGAGACCGAGGACCATCCGCTCGAGTATATCGACTTCGAAGGTGTCATTCCCGAAGGCGAATATGGCGGCGGGCCGATGATCGTCTGGGACACCGGCGTCTGGGCGCCGATGGACGATGTCGAGAAGAGCCTGCGCACCGGTTCCTTCAAGTTCCGCCTCGCCGGCGAAAAGCTGAATGGCGGCTGGATGCTGACGCGGCTGAAACCGAAGCCCGGCGAGGATGCGGGCAAGAAGAACTGGCTGCTGTTCAAGGAGCGCGATCTCGCCGCCGACGCCAAGCTCGACATACTGGAAGCCCGGCCGGAAAGCGTCAAATCCGGACGCCGCATCGAGGAACTGGCGGCAACGCCGAAGCCGGCCGCCAAGCCTGCCAGGCCGGTGGTGCTGAAGCCAGGTGCTTTGCCGGGCGCCGTCAAGGCGCCGCTGCCCACCCGCATCGAGCCGCAACTGGCGACGCAGGTTTCGAAACCGCCGGGCGGCGATGACCCAGCGGCCCGAACGGGCGAAGTCTGGCTGCACGAGATCAAATTCGATGGCTACCGCACCATGGCGCATCTCGCTAACGGCGCAGTCAGGCTGATCACCCGCGCCGGCCTCGACTGGACGAAGCGCTATGGCGACCTGCCCCTTGCCTTCGCCAGGCTGCCGTGCCGCGAGGCGATCATCGACGGCGAGGTCGTCGCGCTCGACGCCAAGGGCATCAGCCGCTTTGCCCTTTTGCAGAATGCGCTGGCCGAAGGCGCCGGCAACAAGCTCCACTTCTACGCCTTCGATCTTCTGTATCTCGACGGCTGGGACCTGAGACAAGCGCCGCTCCGCCGGCGCAAGGCGCTGCTTTCGCAATTGCTGTCCGGTCTCGGCGCCAATTCGGCCATCCAGCTCAGCGATCATGTCGAAGGAGACGGCCAGGCACTTTATGACCAGGCGTCCGAGATGGGGCTCGAGGGTGTCGTCTCCAAGCGCGCCACGGCAATCTACCAGAGCGGCCGTACCAAGACCTGGACCAAGACCAAGGCGCTTCAGACCGGCGACTTCGTCATCGCCGGCTACACAGTCTCCGATGCGGCCGAGGGGCTGGCCGCACTCGGCCTCGGCGAATTCGAGGATGGCGAATTGCACTATCGCGGCAAGGTCGGCACCGGCTTCGACGCCGCCACCGCCGGCGAGTTGCTGGCGCGGCTGGAGCCGTTGCGCGCCGGGGCGTCCGCGCCGGAAGGCGTTCCGCGCGAAATCATGCGCGAGATGAAATGGGTGCGGCCGCTGCTTTCGGCGCACATCCACTACGCCAACCGGACCACCGACAATGCGCTGCGCCATGCCGTGTTCCGCGGCCTGCGCGACGTCGGCCTGTCGACGCCGGTTTCGGCCAAGCGCAAGCGGCTGATCGCCGAGGCCGACCTCGCCACCATCTGGGTGACCAACCCGACGCGACGGCTGTTCGGCAAGACCGGCCCGACCAAGCTCGACATTGCCGTCTATTATGCGCTGGTCGGCGATTTCATGCTGCCGCACATTCTCGGCCGGCCGGTGTCGCTGGTGCGCTGCCCGACCGGCAGGCCGCAGGACTGTTTCTTCCAGCGCCACGCCTTCACCGGCATGCCGTCATCCGTGGCGACTTTCGAAGCGACCAATTCGGAGGGCGAGACCAAATCCTATCTCTCGGTGGAAGACGCCAAGGGCTATCTGGCGCTGGCGCAGTTCGGTGTCGTCGAGTTCCACACCTGGGGCACCCATCGCACGCGGCTCGACAAGCCGGACCTGATCGTTTTCGACCTCGACCCGGGCGAGGGGATCGCCTGGCGCGAGGTGGTTGAGGCGGCGGTGCACATTAAGGGCGAGCTGGAAGCGCTAGGGCTGGTGCCGTTCGCCAAGACGTCCGGCGGCCACGGCATCCACGTATCAGTGCCGGTGACGCAAAAGCAGAACTGGAAGAAACTGCACCAGGCGACCAGCGCCATCTCGACGCATCTTGCCGCCACCGCGCCCGACACTTTCACCACCACCATGGGCAAGGATAACCGCAAGCGGCGCATCTTCATCGATTATCACCGCAATGCGCGCGGCCACACCTCGGCGGCTCCCTATTCGCTGCGCGCCCGCACCAATTTGCCGGCCTCGACGCCGGTGAGCTGGAGCGACCTGGCGACCATCGACGCCCCGCAGGATCTGAATTATTCGTCATTGCCGGGCCTGCTGGCGACGTCAGGCGACCCTTGGGCCGACATGGAAGATTTCGCCCGGGATTTGCCGGTGATAGGCACCGCGAGGTAGTCGTGCCGGCGCGGCCCCAGACTCCATCGACGCTCCGGAAAATTTGAATTATTCTTCGCCACGGACCTCTTACCTGCAGGGGCTCCGGCGGAGGAAGATTTCGCTAGGGATTTGCCGGCATTGTAAGGGCAATGTAGGATTTCGGCAGCCGCATTCGTCCTCGGGACGAATGAACGCTGCGAACAGTTCGACAGCACAAGGCCGCGTAGGAGTATTCATGGCGCCCAGGGCAAGTTGGAAAGGTTACCTCAAGCTCAGTCTGGTCAGCTGTCCGGTCCGGCTCTATCCGGCGACGAGCGCGAGTGAACGCATCAGCTTCAACCAGCTGCACAAGAAGACGCACAACCGCATCAACATGAAGCCGGTCGACCCCGAGCTCGGGCTGGTCGAGCGTTCGGACCTGGTCAAGGGCTACGAATACGAGGACAAGCAGTACATCATCATCGAGGACTCCGATCTCGATGCGGTGCGCATCGAATCCAACCATACGATGAACATCGAGGCTTTTGTCGACGAGCATTCGGTCGACGTCATCTATCAGGACGCGCCCTATTACCTGGCGCCGGACGGCGCAATGGCCGAGGAGACCTTCGCCGTGCTGCGCGAAGCCATGCGCAAATCCGGCAAGCTGGCGATCGCCCGCCTGGTGCTGTCCAGCCGCGAGCGCGTGGTGACGATCGGCCCGCGCGAGAACGGCATGTTCGTCTGCACCTTGAGGAATCCGAACGAAGTGCGTGGCACGGCTGAGTATTTCGGCAATATCCCGGCCGGAAACCCCGATCCCGAAATGCTGCAATTGGCCGAGGCGCTGATCAAGCAAAAGGAAACCACCTTCGATCCGAAGAATTACGAGGACCGCTACGAGATCGCGCTGATGGCGATGATCCGCGAGAAGCTGAAGGGCCATAAGCCGATCATCGCGGCGGCCCCCGAGCGCGGCAATGTCATCAATCTCATGGATGCGCTGAAGGCGAGCCTGTCGCAATCGGCCAAACCGCCGGCCAAGTCGAAGAGCAAGGCCGATGAAACGGCCAAGCCCGCGGCGAAATCCGCCAAGGCCGGCGCTGGCGCGGCCAAGGAAAACCCGCTCAAGGCGAACCTTCTCAAAGCCGTCGGCAAGAGCAAGGCGTGACGGCTCTCGCCGGCACGGTCTTCGGCATCGTCGGCGCGCTGGCGGCCTTTCCGCTCAGGCTGGCGGCGCGCGAGGTCGAGCGCCAGCACGGCCAGTTGCGGCGCGGCGTCACTCGGCGCACCACACATGTCGTGTTGGGCCGCAAGTTGCTCGCCAAAGCCGGCGATGGCGAGATCGAGCGTCGGGCTGCTGCGGAGCGCGCGGCCGGGCGCAAGCTGGTCAGCGAGAACGGCTTCCTGCGCCTGCTCGGATTGATGAAGGCGCCGGAGGCTTCTGCGCTGTCGCGGCAGTCGCTGATCGACCAGTCGCGGCTGACCGGCGAGGATCTCGACCTTTTGTCGCTGTTCGATGCCTTCGAGCATGATTGCGAACCGTATTCCTTTCGCGACCTGATCCTCGCCCGCAAATATGCCGGGCTGGTTGCCGGCGGCGCCTCGTGGGGGGCGATTGCGCGCTCGGTGCACCGCTCAGGCCCGGTCGCCTCGCTCACCGCCAAGTCGCTCGCCGTCGGCTCGCAGCACGGGCGGGCCGATGCGATCTATCTCGAAGGCGGCCAGAGCGAACTCGACGGCCAGCTGCTGTTCGATCTGGGAACGCAGGATGACGACACGCTGGAAGAGCTGTTCGCCGATGCCGAGGCGGCGGAAGGGGCTGAAGAGCACGAGCAGGCGGCGGCGCTCTACCAGCGCTGCCTGGCCATCGACCCAAGCGATGCCATCGCCGCCTTCAACCGCGCCAACTGCCTGCGCGCCGCCGGCCAGGCGGCCGAGGCGGCGCACGACTATGCCCGCGCCATAAAGCTCGATCCCGGCTTCGTCGAGGCCTGGTTCAATCTCGCCGGGCTGATGAGCGAGGAGGGGCGGGTAGCCTCGGCGCGCCGCCATTTGCTCAAGGCGATCGCATTGGACGCTGATTATGCCGATGCGGTATTCAACCTTGCGAGGCTGGAGTTCGACGCCGGCAATCTCGCCGAGGCGCGGCGTCGCTGGGTGCGCTATCTCGAGCTCGACGCCAATTCCGAATGGGCGCGCACGGCCGCGCGGGGCATCCAGTTTGTCGATTTGCAGCTGGCGCGGATGTCGGCAGGGTGAGGTAGTAGCGCCTCCTTCTCCCCTTGTGAGATCTTTGCACAGAAGCCGATCAGTGATTCTGTTGTGAGGTTGGAGCAGGGAGATTCGCGATGGTGGATCGTGTTCTGGGTCAGTTGAGTCTGGC